>JALYMB010000178.1 GCA_030773935.1 Actinomycetota bacterium
CTGCCGGTGTGGCCGCCGCCGCCGCGGTCTCCTCGGGATGCGCGGCGCGGTGGGCGCGGACGGCGGCAGAGCGGGCGCGACCCTCCGCCACGCGGCGGTCGGTGCCCTTGGCCAGCTCGGCCTCGAGCGTCGAGTCGAAGACCGCCTGGTCCATCGGTGTGTCTTGTGGTCCTGCCACGTCGTCTCCTTACAGGGGTCCCGAGATGCCGCCGTCCTTGCGGATCCGCCAGAAATGGACGAAGAGGAAGATCACGAGCACGAACGGCAGCGCGAGCACGTGCAGCGTGTACCAGCGCAGCAGGGTCTCGGGCCCGACCACCGCGCCGCCCAGCAGGAGGAAGTTCGCCTGCTTGGCGATGAACGGCGAGTAGCCCGCGAGACTCGTGCCGACCGTGACGGCCCAGATCGCCAGCTGGTCCCAGGGCAGCAGGTAGCCGGTGAACGACAGGCCGAGGGTGAGGAACAACAGGATCACGCCCACCACCCAGTTGAACTCCCGCGGCGGCTTGTAGGCGCCGGTGTAGAACACCCGCGCCATGTGCAGCGAGACACTGAACACCATGAGGTGCGCACCCCATCGATGGAGGTTGCGCACCAGGTCCCCGAAGAAGATCGATGTCCGGATGTTCTGCATGTCGGTGAAGGCCTGAGCCGACCCGAGCTCCGCCATCGGCCGGTAGAAGAACATCAGGAAGATGCCCGTGATCGTGAGGAGGATGAACAGGAAGAACGACAGGCCGCCCAGACAGAACGTGTAGGTCAGCTTCAGCCCGTGCCGCTTCATCTTCACGGGGTGCAGGTGGTACAGGACGTTGTTCATGGTCGCGAGCGCGCGGTCGCGCGACGTGTCCTTGTAGCCCTTCCGGAAGATGGAACCGGGACGGAAGATGGACTTCCATACCTCGGTCTCGCGGATGCGGTCACCGAGCTCACTCGGTGACGGCGGCTTCAGCTTCAACCCAATATCCCCTCTCTACCAGCGCATCCGGGCGGCTACTCCGCGGCCGCCTGGGACGCCGGAACCTCTGCCATCTTCCGCCTGCCGCCCGAGCCCTCGGGCAGTCGCGCATAGTACAGCGTGTCGGTGGGGCACCGGTCCACGCACACCGAACAGCGTGTGCACGCGTTGTCATCCACGACGAAGATCGCGTTGGAGGTATGCACCTCGGCCTCGACCGGATCGGGCTCGGCGTCCTCGACGATCTCGGGGGACAGCATGTAGATGCAGTTCCAGGGGCAGACGTCCTCGCATGCCCGGCAGAGGATGCAGTTGTCCGGGTCGAGCATCAGGTGCTTCGGAGACTTCACGCCCTCCGCGAGCCACGCGGGATCCACCGGTTCCAGAACGTAGTCGGTGTGGATGTCGACCTCTGTCTTCGTGAACGGCATCAGCGGTAGCCGCCCGTCGGCTTGGAGTCGCTGGAGGCCCCACGCAGCCTGCGTCGCCAGTTCTGCACGATCGCGGCCACCACCAGGACCGTGACCAGGGGCCCGGTGGACAGACCCATCGCAACGCCGTCGCGGAACTCCTTCAGCCAGAAGCCGTCGAGCGTCCACGGCAGGAACGGCAGGATCTTGTGGGGCGCCCCGCCGTCCCACTGCAGCTTCTGGTCGGCGAAGTACAGCCAGAACGAGGGGATCACCGCGACGGAGATCAGCAGGAAGAACACCAGGCCGATCGAGAACATCACCGAATTGGTCCAGGTCCACTCGAAGCCCTTCAGGAAGGCCTCGGCCCGCTCCTTGACGGGAGCGATCCTGCCAGCGAGTCGTCCCTCGGGCTGCGCCATGTATTCGTGGTGTTCGAGCGGGGGGATTATAGCCACGCGGCCGGTCGGCCGAGCGTCCCCCTCGCCGGCGGACCGGTTTGTGAATCGGTTCACAAGCGTGCCCATATCATGAAGCGCGGGGAGCGCTCTCGCAACCCAACCGGTGGGGGACATCCCGCGCGCTCTCCGGGCCGACGCGCTCCGTAGACTCGTCTCGATGCCGTTCGCCGCCGCCTCCGACCTCACCGCGTGGTGGGCGCCGGCTCTGGCGTTCCTGGCGGGGATGGTGTCGTTCGCGAGTCCCTGCGTCTTCCCGCTCGTCCCCGGCTACGTCTCGTTCGTGACGGGGGAGCGTGCCGGCGAGGACGACGGCGGACCTCTCGTGCCCATCCTGCTGTTCATCGCGGGGTTCGCGCTGATCTTCTCGCTCCTGGGCGCGTTCAGCGCGGAGCTGGTGCCGGCGATCCAGGGGGTGACCGGGCAGCGCATCGCGGGCGCCGTCGTGGTGCTGTTCGGCGCGCTCATGGTGACCTCCGCGCTGGGCCGGGGTTCCGCGCGCCTCTACGCGGAGCGCCGGCCCTTCCTGCGGAGGGTGAAGCCCGGACCCGTCTGGGCCGCCCCTCTGGGGATGGCGTTCGCGGCGGGGTGGACACCGTGCATCGGGCCCGTGCTGGGCGGGATCCTCGGTCTGGCCTCGCAGGGGAGCATCGCGCGCGGCATGCTGCTGCTGCTCTGCTACTCCGCCGGGCTCGGTGTGCCGTTCCTGCTGGTGGGGCTCGGGATCCATCGATTCATGGGCGCGTTCGGGTGGGTGAAGCGACACTACGGCCCCATCACCGTCGTCTCGGGGGCGCTGCTGGTGGCCGTCGGGATCCTTCTGCTCAGCGGGCAGTTCACGCGGCTGTTCGCACCCCTGGCGAGGTACGCGCCCGGGCTGTAGACGGGTCCGCCCCCTCTCCGCGGGGCCCCCGTAGAATCGGCGACGGCGCATGTCCACCTCCGCACCGGTCCGGCCGCGCATGACCCCCCGCCAGTCCGTGGCGATGGTCTGGCGAACCCTCCGCTCGATGCGCACGGCCCTGATCCTGCTGTTCCTGATGGCGATGGCGTCGGTGGTGGGTTCCCTGGTCCCGCAGATCCCCAACTCTCCGGAGCGCGCCGCGAGCTATCAGGTCGAGCATCCCTTCTGGGGCGGCTTCTTCCGCCGGGCCGGGTTCTTTGACGTCTTCGGCTCCTGGTGGTTCGCGTTGATCGCCACGCTGCTGTTCGTCTCCCTGGTGGCGTGCCTCCTCCCCCGGACCCGGGCCCACGTGCGCAACATCCGGCAGCCGCCCGTGCAGGCGCGGGAGTTGGACGCGTTCCCCCAGTACGCGCAGCACCGCGTGAGCGTCCGGCCGGATGCGGCCATCACGCTGAGCCAGAAGGTACTGCGCCGCAGGCTGTTCCGGGTGAATCGGGCGCCGGCGGCGCTGGCGGCCGAGAAGGGGGTGGCCCGTGAGTTCGGCAGCCTGCTCTTCCACTGGGCGTTCCTGCTGATCCTCGTCGGCGCCGTCTACGGCAAGGGGACCGGGTTCACGGGCCGCGCGGCGATCGTGGAGGGCGAGGCGTGGACCGACGCGCAGGCCAATTACGACGGCGAGATCCGTGCCGGCCGCTTCTTCTCGGGGAACTACAGCGGGACCCAGGTTCGGCTGCTGGACTTCGAGGACAGCTACCGTCGAACGGGCCAGCCCATGGACTTCGTGTCGCGGATCGAGCTGACGGACGCCGACGGAACGCCGCTCGGACAGACCGACGTCCGCGTGAATCACCCCGCCGAGGTGAACGGCCTGCGGATCTTCCAGTACGCGTACGGCTGGGCACCGGTCATCACGATCCGGGACGGCGACCGCGTGCTGTTCGACGGGCCGGTGATCTTCACCCAGGATCCGGCGCCCGAAGGCGTGGGGCAACTCGCGCTGCCGTGGCGCGGCGTGGTGAAGCTGCCGTCGCTGGATCCGCAGGTGGGGATGGAGGTCATCCTGTGGCCCGACTTCTACGCCTACCTGCAGTTCCAGGCCACCGGTCAGCCGGTCGCCATGACCGAGGCGCACGACCCCTTCATCACGGTGCAGGCCTACCGGGGTCCCCTCACCGACCCCTCGCTGAGCGGCCTGGACACCGCCACCATGGCCACCTGGGAGCACGCGTTCGTCGGCCAGGGACAGACGAAGAAGCTGGGCGACGACGGCAACGGGGGCACGCTCACGGTGTCGTTCCCGGAGCTGCGGCAGTACAGCGTGTTCCAGGTGAGCCGGGACCGCGGCGTGTGGATCGTGTTGACCGGGGCTATCCTCATCCTGCTGGGCCTCCTCCCGGCGCTCTACACGTCGCGCCGGAAGGTCTGGGTGCGTGCGGAGCCCGACGGCGTCGCCTCACTGCTAACGGTCGGCGGACTCGCCCTGCAGCGCAAGGAACAGTTCGAGGAGGAGTTCGCAAAGCTGGTCGAAGAGCTGGTGCGGGTGTGCGGCGAGCCCGCGGCGGTGGAACCGGAGAGAGCGGGAGCACGATGATGATCGCGATGACGACCATCCAATGGGCGCGGCTCTCGGACCGGCTGTTCGACGCCGCCGTCATCACCTACCTGGTTGCCATGGTGGGGTACGCGCTCTACCTCGGGTTCCGCAAGGACCTGGTGTGGGCGGCGGCACGCGCGGTGACGATCGTGGGCCTGGGCATGCACCTCGTCTCGATCGTGGCGCGCGCGGCGGCGGCCGGCCGCGTGCCGTGGGGCAACATGTGGGAGTTCTCCTCACTGCTCGCGTTCCTGGTGGTGCTGGGCTACCTCGTGATCATGGAGGGCGTCTACAAGATCCGCACCCTCGGTGCCTTCCCGCTGATCTTCGCGGCGGTGACGATGGGGGTGGCCCGCCTCGGTGGCTTCTACGTGGCGCCGGGCCCGCTTGTCCCGGCGCTGAACTCGTACTGGCTGAAGATCCACGTGCTGGCCGCGATCATCGGATCCTCGCTGTACGCGCTGGGCGGCGGCGTGCTCACGATCCTGTACCTGATCAAGTACTCGTCCGAGCGGCGTGAGGCGGCGGCGCTGGGCGGCCGACCCGTTC
>JALYMB010000179.1 GCA_030773935.1 Actinomycetota bacterium
CCTGCAGGCGCCCGTCGACTAGGCTTCGGCGCCATGCGGGAGCTGCCGGCGTTCGTGACGGTGGACGACTTCGAGGCCCCGGCGCGCGAACGGCTGCCGGCCGCCGTGTACGACTACATCGCGGGCGGCGCCGGGGACGAGTGGACGCTCCGCCAGAACCAGGCCGCGTTCGACCGGTGGATCCTGCGCCCGCGCATGCTGCGCGGGATCCGTTACGAGGACCTCGATCTCACCACCGAGCTCTTCGACACTCGGGTGTCGATGCCGGTCCTGATCGCGCCGTGGGCGTACCAGTCCGGCTGTCACCCCGACGGCGAGGCCGCCACGGCGCGAGCGGCCGAGCGAGCGGGCACGGTGATGGTTGTCTCAACGACGACCGAGGCCTTCCTGGAGGACGTGGCCGCCGCCTCGGCGGGCCCCAAGTGGTGGCAGCTCTACATGTTCACCGACCGCGGCTACACGGCCGAGGTGCTGGGGCGCGCGACGGCGTCGGGGTTCGGGGCGATCGTGTTGACCGTCGACTTCCAGGACAACGGCCTGCGACACCGCGACACTCGGAGCGGCTTCGTGATGCCGATCGGCCTGTCCACCTCGGAGCTCCAGTACGACCCCGCGATCTCCTGGGACGACCTGCCGTGGATCCGCGAGCAGGCGCCCGGCCTGCCGCTGTTGTTGAAGGGGATCCTCACGGCCGAGGATGCCACGTTCGCGGTCGAGGCCGGCGTGGACGGCATCGTCGTGTCGAACCACGGCGGACGCCAGCTGGACGGCGTCGCCGCCGGCATCACGGCGCTCCCCGAGGTGGTGGAGGCGGTGGCCGGCCGCATCCCGGTCCTGATGGACGGCGGCGTGCGCCGCGGCACCGACATCGTCAAGGCGCTGGCCCTGGGCGCCTCCGCGGTGTTGGTCGGACGGCCCACGGCGTGGGGCCTTGCGGTGAACGGTGAGCAGGGCGTCGTGGACGTGCTGGAGATCCTTCGCGCGGAGCTCGTCAACGCGATGCTGCTCGGCGGGTGCCGAAGTATCCCCGACATCACGCCCGAGCTGGTCACGCCCACTCCCTGACACGCGAAGGCCGTCCCGAAAGCCGGCCCTTCGTACCTATGGGTGTAGCTCGCGGCTCAGCTCTTCTTCTTGGGCCCTCCCGAAGACTTCAGGGACACGCGGTCGAGCAGGAAGCCCTTACCCAGATCGGCAGCGATCGCGTTGCCGGCCGCACGGAAGAGCAGCTTGTCAACCGTCGGAACCACGAGCTGGAGAGGCTGGCCATGATCAGCGCGAGGGAGAAGGGAGCCACGGTCGAGGACATCGCCGGCTCTCTGAAGCTCACCCCTCAGGCCATCTACTACCGCTTCCGGAACGAGAAGATGAACCTCCAGGAGACGCCGGGCGAGCCGAATGGCCCGAAGGCCACACTGGGGCCGGAGGCCGCACTGGCGCCGAGCGATACTTCGAGCCCCGTCGACGACTCGGTCCTGGGCCCGGATACGAAGCTGCCCAACTAGCGCCGCTGCGGGTGACGCTCGTCGTCCTCGTCTGCCACGCTTGCCTCATGAGCGGCTACGACCTCCACACGCACAGCTCCGCCTCCGACGGCACCGAGACGGTGGAGGCCAACGTGGCCCGGGCGCTCGACCTGGAGCTGGACGGTCTGGGGATCACCGACCACGACACCACCGAGGGATTGGACGCGGCCTTCGCGGCCGCCGAGGGCTCGGACCTTGAGATCGTGCCCGGGATCGAATTCTCCGCCGAGTACGACGGCGCCAGCCTGCACGTGCTCGCGTACTGGGTCGATCCCGCGAACCGCGAGCTGCAGGCCGAGCTTACGCGCCTCACCGACACCCGCTTCCGCCGCGGGGAGATGATGGTCGAGAAGCTCCAGGAGCTCGGCTACGACATCTCCTTCGACCGCGTTCGCGAGCTGGCCGGCGGCGGCGTGATCGCCCGCCCGCACGTGGCGAAGGCGATGGTGGAGGCCGGCATCGTCGCCACCGAGAAGCAGGCGTTCGACGAGTACATCTCCGACGACGGCGTCGCCTACGTGCCCAAGCACGCGCTGGACCCTCTGGACGCCCTCGCGCTGATCGCCGGCGCAGGCGGCGTCTGCGTCCTGGCTCACCCCGGGATGTGGAAGGGCAACGGATCCGTGCCCGACGAGCTGATCGGGTCGATGGCCGCCGGGGGCATGGTGGGCCTGGAGGTCGACCATCCCGATCACGATCGGGAACAGCGTGCGTACTACGGCGCGATCGCCGACCGGCTCGACCTGGTGCGCACCGGCGCCAGCGACTGTCACGGCGCCCGGTACGACTTCCGCATGGGCACCGAGACCACCGACGCGGAGCGGTTCGCCGAGCTGAAGCGCCGCGCCGGCCGGTAGTCGGGCCGAGCGAACTCTGTGGCAGGATGAACCCATGAACCATCACATCGCGTCCAGAGCAGGAACCCTCACCCTCGGAGACACGACCGTCAACCGCATGGGCTTCGGCGCGATGCGCATCACCGGCCAGGGCGTGTGGGGACCGCCGGCCGATCCCGAGGAGTGCAAGCGCGTCCTGCGGCGCGCGGTGGAGCTGGGGGTGAACTTCATCGACACCGCGGATTCGTACGGCCCGCACGTCAGCGAGGAGCTGATCGCGGAGGCCCTGTCCCCGTACCCCGACGGCCTGGTCATCGCCACCAAGGCGGGGTTCGCCCGGCCGGGGCCGAACCGCTGGGAGCCCGACGGCCGGCCCGAGCACATCCGCGAGGCCATCGAGGGCAGCCTGCGCCGGTTGCGGCTGGAGCGCATCGACCTCTACCAGGTGCACACCCCGGACCGGAAGGTCCCGTACGAGGAGACCCTCGGGGCCTTCCGGGACCTGCAGCAGGCTGGTCTGGTGCGTCACATCGGCGTCAGCAACGTCAGTGTCGAGCAACTCGGGGTCGCCCGCGGCATCGTCGAGGTCGTGTCGGTCCAGAACCGGTACAACCTCACCGATCGGGCGAGCGAGCCGGTCCTCGAGGCCTGCACCCGCGAGGGCCTGCCCTTCATCCCGTGGTATCCACTGGCCACCGGCAAACTGGCCGGCGAGGCCATCGAGCGGGTCGCGAGCCGCCGCGCCCTGACCCCCACGCAGGTGGGGCTGGCCTGGCTGCTGCACCACTCCACCGTCATGCTGCCGATCCCCGGGACATCGAAGGTCGGTCACCTCGAGGAGAACGTCGCCGCCGCTGAGGTCGAGCTCACGGATGAGGACATCCGGGAGCTGGAGGCCGCTGCCTAGCTGCCAACCGACGAGCGGCTCATGCGTGGTGAGACGCTTGCCCCCGTGACCTCGATCGAGCGCGTCGGCGACCCCTCGGATCCACGGCTGCGGGACTTCGTGGCGCTCCGCGACGTCGAGGTGCGAGCGAAGGTCGAGGAGAGTGGCGGCCTGTTCATCGCGGAAGGGGAGCGCACGATCCGGCGAGCCGTCGCCGCCGGCTACGAGCTGCGCGCCGTCCTGCTCACCGAGCGGTGGCTGGCGCCGCTCGAGGACCTCCTCCAGGATATGGGCGCGCCCATCATGGTGGTCCAGGACGAGGTGCTGACCGCCACCACCGGCTTTCCCGTGCATCGCGGCGCTCTCGCCTCGCTGAACCGGCGGCCGCTGCCGCTGCTGGACGAGGTCCTACAGGGCGCCGCGCGGGTCGCGGCCCTCGAGGATCTGAGCGACCACTCGAACCTCGGGGCCGTGTTCCGCAGCGCCGCCGCTCTGGGGATCGACGCCGTCGTGCTGACTCCGCGCGCGGCCGATCCGCTGTACCGGCGGGCCGTGCGCACGTCGATGGGCGCGGTGTTCTCCGTCCCGTGGACGCGCATCCCGTGGTTCGAGGGACCGGACCTGCTGCACGGAGCCGGTCTGGAGCTCCTGGCGTTGACACCGGCCGCCGACGCCGTTGACATCCGCGATGTGAGCGCGGCCGCACATCCCAGGCTCGCGCTCGCGATCGGCAACGAGGGCGATGGGCTGTCGGAGCGCTGGCTCGGGGCCGCCGATCTGCGCGTCCGCATCGCGATGCACGGCGGCATCGATTCGCTGAACGCGGCAGCGGCCGCCGCCGTCGCGTTCCACGAATTGGCGCCTCGCTAGGATGGCGTGATGAGGTTCGGCGAATGAGCGACGCCGACATCCGCGTGGTGTTCTTGGACATCGGTGGCGTGATGTACGACGACTCCGTGTACGCGCGATCGTGGAACGACGCCCTGCGCGAGTCGGGCGCGGTCTTCACCGACCGCGAGTTCGACGAGGAGTACGCCCGCGCGCGCGCCGCGCAATCGGGCTCGTTCCGCCGGCGGCTCACGCAGCGGTTCCTCGGGCCCGGCGCCGACATCGAGCCGGTGGAGCGGCTGGCCAGCGCGCACTGGGCGTATCCGCCCGAGGCCCTGTACCCCGACGTCCTGCCGTGCCTTGAGGCCCTTGCGGGGCGCTATCGCCTGGGGATCCTGGCGAACCAGCCGAGCCACGTGCGGGACGCCCTGGCCCGGGACGGGATCGACCGGTTCATCGAGATCTGGGGCGTCTCAGACGACCTGGGCCTGGCCAAGCCCGATCCCCGGATGTTCGCGCACGCCCTGCACCTGGCCGGTGAGGAGCCGGGGCACGCGGTGATGGTGGGCGACCGTCTCGACTACGACATCCGTCCGGCGGGGGAGATCGGCATGCGCGGGGTATGGGTGCTGCGCGGCGAGGCGCCCGATAACCCGACCGACGAGCAGCTGGCCGAGGCCCACGCCGCCGTGCGGGGATTGGACGAGCTGCCGCAGACGTTGCTCGAACTATGACCGCCCGTCGGATCCTGATCGTGGGTGGCGGCTTCATCGGCATGTACGCGGCCCGCAAGCTCGAACGCCTCACCCGGGCCGGGCACGCCGTCACGCTGGTGAACCCGGAGAACTTCATGCAGTACCAGCCGTTCCTTCCGGAGGTTGCCTCGGGCACGATCGATCCGCGAGCGGTGGTGGTGCCCCTTCGGCAGGTGCTGCGAAGGACCCGGCTGCTGATCGGCGAGGTGGAGCGCGTCGATCACGCCCAACGCCTGGCCACGATCAGCATGCCCGACGGCACGACCCACGAGGAGGCCTACGACATCCTGATCCTGGGCACCGGTTCGCGCTCCCGGACGCTCCCGATCCCCGGCCTTGCCGAGCACGGTATCGGCTTCAAGACCGTGACCGAGGCGATCTACCTGCGCAACCGCGTGCTGTCGGCCCTGGACACCGCGGCCCAGACCCATGACGAAGGACTGCGCAGCGAGCTGCTCACGTTCGTGTTCGTGGGAGGTGGCTACGCCGGCGTCGAGGCGCTCGCCGAGCTCGAGGACCTGGCGCGCGGGGTCCTGAAGCTCTATCCCACGCTCGGCATCCAGGACCTCCGCTGGGTGCTGGTGGAGGCTGCCGGCCGGATCCTGCCGGAGCTCGGTGAGGATCTCGCCGGCTACGCGCAGGAGCGGCTCGAGGCGCGCGGGATCGAGGTGGCGCTGCACACCCGCCTGGAATCGGCCACCGGCGGGCAGATCGTGCTCTCCGAGGGTCGGCGCTTCCGCGCGCACACGCTGGTGTGGACGGCCGGCGTGAAGCCCTCGCCGCTGCCGCGCCGCTCCGGCCTTCCCACCGACGAGGCC
>JALYMB010000180.1 GCA_030773935.1 Actinomycetota bacterium
CTGGTGCGCCGTCCACGCGTCCTGGTGTTGGACGACGCCACCAGCGCCGTCGACCCGACGATCGAGGCCCAGATCCTGCACGGCCTTCGCCGGGAGCTCTCGACGACGCTGATCGTGGTGGCCTACCGGCTGTCCACGATCCGCCTCGCCGACCGCGTGCTGTTCCTGCACGGCGGCCGGATCGCAGCCACTGGCACGCACGAGGAGCTCCTGGTGGACGAGCCGCGCTACCGCGCGATCGTGCAGGCGTACGAGCGGGGCGCCGCGTGAGCGTCGACATCCCCGTCCGCGACGACGACGAGTTCGTCTCTCCGGAGCTCGCCCGCACGGGAGCGGTTCTCCGCCGCGGCCTGCGCGAGTCGCCGGAGCTCCGGCGAGGCCTGGGCTTCACGGTCGTGCTGGCGATCACGGTGACCGTGGCGAACCTCGTCACACCAACCCTGGTGCAGCTGATCTTCGACCACGGGTTCGATGGGGGCTTCCGGCCGAGGTTCGTGTACGGGATCTGCGCGGCGGCCTTCGTCCTCGTGGTGGTTGCATACCTGGCCGGGCGCAGATCGGCGCGGCGCCTGGTGATCGCGAGCGAGGCCGCCCTGGCGGAGCTGCGCGTGCGGACGTTCGCGCACATCCACGAGCTGTCGATCGCCGAGCAGACGAAGGAGAAGCGCGGCGTGTTCGTCTCCCGGGTGACGGCCGACGTGGACTCGCTGGCGGAGTTCACGGAGTGGGGTGGGATCGCCTGGATCCTGTCGGCCGCGCAGATCGTCGGGACCCTCGGCCTGATGCTGGTGTACTCGTGGCAGCTCACGATCCCGGTCGTGCTGCTGACGATCCCGCTGCTGGTCGTCGTGGGGAAGCTGCAGGCCGGGTTCTCGAGCGCGTACAGCGCCGTGCGCACACGCGTGGGCGAACTGCTGAGCGAGGTGAGCGAGTCGGTGATGGGCGCGGCGGTGGTGCGCGCCTACGGGCTGGACGAGAGCGTCGACCGCCGTGTGAAGCGGGCGATCGGGAACCGCTACCGGGCACAGATGGTGGCGCACCGGCGGGCGTCCACGCTCTTCCCGATGGCCGTCCTGTTCTGGGCGCTGGCCCTGGCGACGATCGTGGTGGTGGGCACGCTCAACGGCCGGGAGTGGGGTCTCACGATCGGGCGCGTGACGGCCTTCCTGTTCCTCGCGCAGCTGTTCCTGGACCCGTTCAGCGACCTGCCGGAGATCTACAGCGAGACACAGACGGCGATCGCGGGCTGGCGCAAGATCCTGTCGGTGCTGGACCTGCCCGTGGAGATCGCCGAGCCCTCGCCGGGCGTCACGCTCCCGCGCGGGGCGTTGGAGGTCGCGGCGGAGGACGTGCGGTACGCCTACCCGGGCGGCGGCCCCGTGTTGCACGGGATCAGCGTGCGGGTGGCGGCGGGTTCCAACGTGGCGATCGTGGGCCAGACCGGGTGCGGCAAGACCACGTTCGCGAAGCTCCTGACCCGGCTGGCCGACCCCGTGGAAGGACGGATCACGGTTGGCCGCGTCGACCTGCGACAGGTGGCGCCGGCATCGCGCCGAGAGGCCGTACGGATGGTCCCGCAGGACGGCTTCCTCTTCGATGGCACCGTGCGCGAGAACGTGCGCTTCGGGCGCGAAGGGGCCACCGACCGCGACGTGGACACCGCGCTGGAGGAGCTCGGCCTCGGCGGTTGGGTTGATTCGCTGCCCGAGGGCATGGACACGATGACGGGCGAACGCGGCGAGGCGCTGAGCGTCGGGGAGCGGCAACTCGTGGCGCTGGCGCGGGCTCAGATCGCCTCCCCGGGCCTCCTGATCCTGGACGAGGCCACGAGTGCTGTGGACCCGGGAACGGAGCGACGGATCACGGAGGCGTTGCGGCGTCTCTCGGAGGGCCGCACGGTGGTGACGATCGCGCACCGTCTGTCGACGGCCGAGCTGGCCGATCACGTGTTCGTGTTCGATGCCGGGCGGCTGGTGGAGCAGGGGACGCACGCAGAGCTGGTGGCCGCGGGCGGCGTGTACGGGAAGCTGCACGACAGCTGGCTGGGCAACGTGGCGGCGCTGGACGGCGGATGAGCGGCACCCAGCGGTTCGACTGGCACCCCGAGCCGGACCTGGTGGACTTCGCGTCCCCGTCGGCGCGTGCGGCGCTGGAGCGCCTGGGCGAGGCCACGTGGCGGGAGGCGCTCGACTGGCTCTACGGCGTCGCCATGCGCCGTCCGATGCCGGCGGACACCTATCCCGAGGCGCGGGCTCGCTACTTCGGTGCCGGGGGTCTTCCGGCCGCCGCTCCGAGCGAACCAGCCACCAGCGCCGACATCCTGGCGGAGTTCCGGGAGCGGATCGCGCCCTTCACCTACAACGCGCAGCATCCGGGCTCGTTCAGTTACTTCACGCCGCCGCCCCTGCCGGCGTCGATCGCGGGCGAGGTGCTCGGCCAGTGGATCCATCAGGGCGTGGACGTGTGGCATGCGGGACCGATCGGCGCGTTCGTGGAGGAAGAGGTCACGGCCTGGCTGCGCGACCTGTGCGGGATCGGACACGACGGGTGGGGCATCCTCACGTCCGGCGGCGTGATGGCGAACATCATGGCCATGACGGTTGCACGAGACGTGCATCTGAGGCGTCTACGGGGCCTGGATACTGCGCCCAGAGGCGCTGCCCTGGAGGGCGTGCGCGTCTACGTCAGCGACCAGGCCCACTTCTCGATCGGCCGGGCGATCGACGTGCTGGGCTTCCCGGCCGGGACCCTGCGCGTGCTCCCCAGTGACGACGACTTCCGGTTGCTGGCCGAGCCCCTACAGGAGGCCGCGGCCGCCGACCGCGCCTCCGGGCTCACCCCCCTCGCCGTGGCGGCCGTGGCCGGCACCACCAACACCGGTGCGGTGGACGACGTGCCTGCCCTCGCCGCGATCGCCGAGCGCGAGGGCTTGTGGTTGCACGTGGATGCCGCGTACGGCGGCGCGGCTCGCCTGTCCGCGCGCGAGGCCACGCGGGTTCCCGGCCTGGAGCTCGCCGACTCGATCACCGTGGATCCCCACAAGTGGTTCTTCCAGGCCTACGACATCGGCGGCCTCGTGGTGCGCCGCCGCGACGACCTGCACCGCACCTTCACGATGAGCCCGGAGTACTACCGAGCCCCCCGGCCCGAGGAGCGGCCTCTGGACTGGTACCAGTACTCCCTGGAGGGCACGCGGCGCTTCCGCGCCCTGAAGTTGTGGACCTCCTGGAAACACCTGGGCACCCGCGGGTTCGGCGCGCTGATCGAGCACAACGTGGACCTGGCGCACCATCTCGCCAGGCGTCTGCGCGGGAACGGCTTCGAGGTGGTCGAACCCGCTCTGTCGATCGTGTGCTTCCGCTGGCCGGGCGGCGACGACGACGCCCAGGACACGTTGCAGCGCGCGCTGGAGAAGAGCGGGGAGGGATGGGTCTCCACCACCGTCCTACGCGGCCGGACGTACCTGCGTGCGGGAGTCGTGAACTACCTGTCGACCGAGGCCGACGCCGATCGCGTCGTGGACGCGCTGACCCGGCACGCCGTCGCGTTGGCGTGAGGCGGTACCATCGGCGTTGCGATGCCGAAATCCAAGAGCCGCCCCAAGCGCCACGGCCAGCGGTACCAGCTGGAGCCCGCGCGCAAGCAGAAGCACAAGGCCAGTCCCAGGTGGTACGGGCCGCTGGTCCTGGGCGTCATGGCGCTCGGCGTGATCACGATCGTCCTGAACTACGTGGGCAAGGTTCCCGGCTCCAGCGGCACGGAGAACGGCTACCTCTTCCTGGGCCTGGGCCTGATCGGCCTCGGCTTCATCGGCACCACGTTCTGGCGCTGAATCGTCCACCCCGACGGCAGACCTCGACACCCGTTCTTGTCACACTTTCCCCAAAGTTGTCCCCACCTGTGGGGAATCACACAGTTGTGATCTGCGCGGTCGCGCGATGTTCACTCTGTGGGGAAAACGGCGAGGCTTCCGGCCGCGCTCCCTGTGGAAAACGTGGGGAAGACGGGCAGCCCAGTCCTTCAGGCATCAGCTGCGGGGCGCCGTACGACCTGCATCTTCTCCCCGCAGTGGCTGGGCACCTGGGCCTGGCCGAGCCTCGTGACCCGGAACTCGGTCCCGCACTCGGCGCAGACGAAGAAGACCTCGAGATCCTCGACGTCTTCGGGCTCGGGCTGATCGCCGGGGAGCTTGGCACCGGAGGCCGAGCGCACGGTGGCGATACCGATCTTCCAGATCGCGTAGCCGATGAGCACCGCGATCAGCACGTTCAGCCAGGTGGGCACCCGGCCACCGTAGCAGCGGTCACGGCCTGTCCCTTCCGCCACGGTCCCTCGGTGGATAGGATGCGTGCGGCGCTCGGACACTGAGCCCAGGGCCAGTGAGGGACGGGACGATGACGCTCTTCCAGGCTGTGCAGGGGTTCTACGAGGCCGCGGCGGAACGTCTGAGTCTAGACGACGCGACTCGGAAGGTCCTGGACACCCCGGCCCGCGAGATCGCCGTCCAGGTCCGCGTCCCCATGGACGACGGGTCGCTCGAGACGTTCCCCGGGTGGCGCGTGCAGTACAACGGCGCGCGCGGCCCCTTCAAGGGAGGGTTGCGGTTCCATCCGAACGCCTCGCTGGACGAGTTCCGGTGTTTCGCGGCGCTCATGACGTGGAAGACGGCGCTCCTAGACGTCCCGTTCGGCGGCGGCAAGGGCGGGGTTCGCGTCGATCCCAAGCTCCTGAGCCAGGCCGAGCTCGAGCGCCTGTGCCGCGCGTTCTTCTCCGCGATCGGGCCGGTGGTGGGAACCTCGATCGACGTCCCCGCACCCGACGTGAACACTGGAGGCCGCGAGATGGCCTGGATGTACGACGAGTTCTCCAAGACCCACGGCGACTCACCCGGCGTGATCACCGGCAAGCCCATCTCCCTGGGTGGCTCGCTCGGACGCGACAGCGCTACCGGACGCGGCGCGCTCTTCGCGCTCGACCACATCGCGCGGGCCCACGGATGGACCCGCGAGAAGATCCACGTCGCGGTCGAGGGGTACGGCAACGCCGGCTCATGGTTCGCCATGCTCGCCGACCAGCTGGGCTACCGGATCGTGGCCGTGAGTGACTCGAAGGGCGCCATCACGAACCCCGAAGGCCTGTCCCCGCGCGAGGTCGCCGACCACAAGCGCGAGACCGGGAGCGTCGTGGGCTTCAAGCAGGCCGACGACCTCGACGGCGCCGACATCGTCGGCGTGGGATGCGAAGTGCTGGTGCCGGCCGCGCTGGAGGAGTCGCTGCGCGCCGACAACGCGGACCGGGTGCGGGCGAACCTCGTGGTCGAGGTGGCGAACTACCCGATCACACCCGAGGCCGACGCCTCGCTCGGCGCGCGCGGCGTGACGGTGGTGCCCGACATCCTCGGCAGCGCGGGCGGCGTGACGGTCAGCTACCTCGAGTGGGCGCAGAACGTGCAGCGGGAGCGCTGGAGCGAGGACCGGGTGAACGGCCGGCTTCGGGAGTTGATGGAGGCGGCCACCGACTCGGTGCTGGAGCGCGCGAACGCGACGGGCGTCACGCACCGGGAGGCCGCGTACGACATCGCGGTCGAGCGGGTCGCCGACGCCGAGCGCACTCGCGGCTGGCGCTGAGCCGGCCGTCGCGTTAGGGCGATCCGACGCCCGGCACGTGGCGTGCCACGAACTCGAGCTGCGCGCGCGTCTGCCGCACGCGCTCCTCCACCACGAACGACGAGTGGCCGGTCGTGTAGCGGTACATCTCCACCTCACCGCCGCGAGCGCGGAGCGCCTCGGCGTAGTTGTCGATCTGGCGGATCGGGCACCGGCTGTCGTTCTCACCGGCCAGGATCAACAGCGGCGCGCTCACGCGATCCACGTAGGTGATCGGCGACCGCTCCTCGTACATCGCGCGGAACTCGTCGGGACCGCCGCCGAAGAGCCCTCGATCCATCATCTGCAGCGAGGGGGCCTCGTCCTCGTACGCGGCGATGTAGTCCGCCACCGGAACACCGGCGACCGCCGCGGCCCAGCGGTCCGGATGCAGGCCGGCGCACAGCAGGGTGATGTAGCCGCCCCACGAGTCGCCGCGCACGACCACCCGCGCCGGATCCGTGACACCTCGGGCGATCAGGTCGTCGAGGCCGGCCACCACGTCCTCGGTCTCGGGGAAGCCGGGATCGCCGATCAGGGCGTCGCGCCACGCGGTGCCGTAGCCCGTGGAGCCCCGGTAGTTGGGCATGGCCACGGCGAAACCCGAATCCACGAACGCCTGCACGGTGGGCATCCACGTGTCCTGATAGAGCCAGGTGGGGCCGCCGTGCACCTCCATGACCGTCGGCCACGGCCCCTCGCCCGGCGGCGTCACCAGGAACCCGTGGACCCGCTGTCCGTGCGGATTCGAGTATTCCCACGATCCGTAGGGTCGGCCGCCGGGGGATCTCGGTGCGTCCAGCGACAGCACCGTGTCGCCGGTGTCATCCACGAAGATCGCCGACTCCGCACCGGAGAGCGACCGCATCCACACGCGTCCGTCGGGGCGCACGGAGGCTCCGCCGATCGTTCCGACCGGGTGCTCGACGGGCGTGATCGAGCCGTCGCCGACGTCGAGCCGGACCAGTCGGTCACGCCCGTCGGTCATGATCGCCACCAGCAACGCGTCGTCCTCGGGATACCATCCGAAGACCACGGCCTCGCCGGCGCCCTCGATCGCGAAGTCACGTCGTTCACCCGAGCGGACGTCCCAGATCGCGGGGCGCTCGATCCCGTCGCGCTCGTGGATCACGGCCAGGCGGGGGTCGCCGGGCGTCGGGGCCCACGCGGCCGCGTGCAGGCCGAGACCCCCGCCGTCCCAGAGATCGCCCACCACCGCGCCGCTCTCGACGTCGAAGACGCGCAGGGCCGGGTGCAGACGATCGCCGTGCTCGCTGTGGCTGACCGTCACCATGGAACCGTCGGCGGACAGACCCGCCGACTCCCAGCCACCGTCGCCGTCCGCGCCGACCGCCACCAGATCCTCGTGGCGCATCACCACGCGAGCGGGCTCGCCCCCCACCTTCACGTACGCGGCGAATCCCTCGCGGTCACCCATCCCGAGCGCCGTCACGGACCCGCGCTGGGCGAAGCCGGCCGGCCAGCCGTCGGGGATGTCGGCGGCCACCTGCTGCGGGTGGCCGCCCTCGAAGGGCGCCACCACCCAGTGACCGAACTCGTCGCCGGTGGCGTCGTGGAACCACACCACCCCGCTCCCGTCGGGTGTCGGGATGCCATGCGTCAGGCCGACGGCGTCGTCGGTGAGACGACGCCGCTGGCCGGTGCCCCGGTCGAGGGTGGACAGCTGATAGGTCCCGGTCTCGTTCGAGCTGTACACCAACCGCTCGGGTGCGTCCGGAGACCAGGTCGGGAACAGCAGGCTGGGGGCACGGAACCGCTGTTCCCATCGCGGGCTCTGCGTGTCGCTCATGGCGCGGGAGCGTAGCAGCGGACGACCTACGCCGAGGATCCAGCTCGATCCGGGGATCCGGCCGGCCCGGTGGCCGCTCGCACGGCCGACCAAACGCGTTCGGGTGAGAGGGGAAGATCCAGATGACGCACCCCGAGGTGCGACAGGGCGTCCACGACGGCGTTCTGCACCGCCGGCGTGGATCCGATCGTGGCGGATTCGCCGATCCCCTTCGCGCCGAGGGGGTTCAGCGGGGTGGGTGTCTCCGTGTGATGGGTCTCGAACCACGGCAGCTCCGCGGCCGAGGGGACGAGGTACCCGGTGAACGTCGAGGTCATGGGGTTGCCGAGCTCGTCGTAGCGGACCTCCTCGAACAGCGCTTGTGCGATGCCCTGCGCCAGGCCCCCGTGGACCTGCCCGTCCACCAGCATGGGGTTGAGGATGCGCCCGCAGTCGTCCACGGCCACGTGCCGCACCAGGCGCACGTCGCCGGTCTCGACGTCGACCTCCACCACGGCCACGTGCGCGCCGAACGGGAAGGTGGAACCCGCCTCGCGGAACATGCCCTCCGCGACCAGACCGGGCTCCTCTCCCTCCGGCGGGGTCGTCGCGAGGTCGGCCACCTGCCGCCAGCTCACGGCCCGGTCCGGCGCGCCGGCCGGGTGGAAGCCACCCACGGACTGCACCACGTCGGCCTCGTCCACCTCCAGAGCGTGCGCCGCCAGCCGGCGAGCCTTCGCCAGCACCTCGTTGGAGCGTTCGAAGACCGCCGAGCCGCCGAGCTGCAGCGAGCGGGAGCCGTACGTGCCGCTCCCGCGCGGCACGACGCCGGTGTCGCTGTGGATCACCCGCACCGACCCGAACGGGACCTGCAGCACGCCGCTCACGATCTGTGCCAACGACGTCTCGTGTCCCTGGCCGTGCGGGGAGATCCCCGTGAGCACCGTCACGGTTCCGTCGGCGGCGACCTCCACGGAGCCGAACTCCTTCTCGGCGAAGGCCGTGATCTCCACGTAGGTGCTGAGACCGATCCCCAGCAACGCGTGGTCGCCCCGCTCGCGCCGAGCCCTCTGCTCTTCCCGCAGCGCGTCGTAGCCGGCGATCCGCAGAGCCTCGTCCAGCGCCCGGCCGTAGTCGCCCACGTCGTAGGTAGTGCCGACCGCGGTGGTGAACGGGAACGCCTCGGGCGGGATCAGGTTCCGCCGCCGGACCTGCGCCGGATCCAGGTCCAGCTCGTCGGCCAGCATGTCCACCGCTCGTTCGATCAGGGCCGCGGCTTCTGGCCGGCCGGCCCCTCGGTAGGGAGCGATCGGCGTGGCGTTGGTGACCACGCTTGCGCCGCGGCAACGCACCCTGGGGATGTCGTAGACGCCGCAGAGCATCTCCTGGGTGATGGGCGGCAGGTACGCCGCCTGCGGATACGCGCCCATGTCCGCCAGCAACGACACGTCCAGACCCACGATCCGGCCATCGCGCGTGGCGCCCAGCGCCACCGTCTGCACCTGACCGCGGCCGTGGGTCATGCTCACCATCGATTCCGAGCGCGACTCGAACCATCGCACCGCCCGCCCCAGACCCTGGGCGGCCAGGGCGACCAGCAGGTATTCGGGGTAGATCGCGAGCTTCGCCCCGAAGCCGCCGCCGACGTCGGGCGCGATGGCGCGCACGCGCGTCCGTTCCACACCCAGCGCCTCGGCGACGTCGTTGCGCACGTCGAAGGGGACCTGCGTGCTCACCCACACCGTGAACGACCCGTCGGCCTCCGGTACGACCGCGATCGCGTTCGGCTCCATCGGGGCCGGCGCCAGGCGCTGGTTGACGAACCGCCCACGCACCACGACATCCGCTCCCATCAGCGGATCCTCGTCGCCCTCGGTGCCGAACGTGTCCGCCACGTTCGAGCCCTGATCGGGGAACAGGAGGGGGGCGTCGTCCCCGGCGGCAGCCTCGAGATCGGTGACGGCCTCCAGGGGGTCGTAGTCGACGAGCACGGCCTCGGCCGCATCCAGCGCCTGAGCCTGCGTCTCGGCCACGATCAGCGCGAGCGGCTCCCCCACGAACCGCACCCGGTCGCGGGCCAGGAGAGGCCGGGGATAGGAACCGGAGACGTTGCCGCTGGCCGGCTGCGGGGGGAGATCCACGTCACCGGCCGTGAGCACCATGGCGATGCCCGGCATCTCCCGCGCCGCGGCGACGTTCACCACCCCCACCGCGGCATGCGCCATGATGGAGCGCACGAACAGCGCCCGGAGCGCACCGGGGATCTCGATGTTCTCGAGGTAGCGACCCTCGCCTCGCAGGAACCGAGGGTCCTCGGCACGGCGCACCGGGACGCCGAAGAACGAGGGAGGCAGCGTCGTCACGCCGCTCATGCTAGCGAGTCACCCACGCCCGAAGGAGGAACCACGCATGTCACGCACCGTTCACCGACGCCGGATCGCCCGTCCCGCCGTCGCGCGTCTGGCCGCGCTCGTCCTGACCGCGGCCGCGTGGCCCGCCGTCACCGCGCCGCCAGCGGCGGCCGCCGTCACTTTCAACGCGGATCCCGTCGCGGTCGGCCTCGACCAGCCGGTTGCCTTCACGTTCACGCCGAACCGCAGGATCTTCTACGTGGAGAAGGACACCGGCGAGGTGCGCATCTACAACCCGGTCACCGATAGCGACAGCCTCTTCACCACCGTGCCGGGGGTGGACGGCCAGGGCGAGCGGGGAACGCTGGGCATCGCCCTGCACCCCGGCTACCCCACGCGGCCCTTCGTGTACGTGTATGCCACCCGCAACGTCGGGGGGGTCCTGCAGAACCAGATCCTTCGCTTCACCTCGAACGCCGGTGTCGGCACGAACCGGCGGACCATCTTCAGCACGCGGGCGTCCTCGTCGCCGTACCACAACGGCGGACGCATCGAGTTCGGTCCGGACGGGATGCTGTACGCGATCGTGGGTGAGGGACACACCGCGGCCAGCGCCCAGAACCTGACGAACCCGCGCGGCAAGATCCTGCGCATGACCTCGCTGGGGAGGCGGCCCGCCGACAACCCGATCGACCACAGCAAGATCTTCGCGTACGGGATCCGCAACTCGTTCGGGTTCGACTTCGATCCGGTGACCGGCGACCTCTGGGAGACGGAGAACGGCCCCTCCTGCAACGACGAGGTCAACCACATCCCAGTGGGCGGAAGGAACTACGGCTGGGGGCGCCGGCAGGAGTGCGGCGGTCTCCCCGCGCCGCGGGACACGAACAACAGCGGCCCACGACCACGCTTCCTGCCCAAGATGTGGTTCGTCAACACGATCGGCATCACCGGGATGACCTTCTGCGCCGGCTGCGGGCTCACGGGCTCCGAGGGAGACCTGTTCTTCGGGGATGTGAACTTCGGGCAGATCCGCCGCGTCGCGCTCGGCGCCGGCCGCAACTCGGTGGCGGGCGTGGGCAGTGTGGTATTCGACACCGGGAACGTGCTCAGCATGGAGTCCGGCCCGGGCGGATCGATCTACTACAGCGACTTCTCTGGCATCTACCGGCTGACGAACTAGCAGACCGCCCGAGGCCGCCGCACGCACCCGTCCATGGGCCCGGCTGCGGCTCGCGATACCCTGGCCCATCGGCCCTAGCCCGCGGGTGTGGGTTCGGGGTAGGCTCGCTGTCTGGCACGAGGCGGGTCGTGCCTGAGTGCGCACGACGTACCGTGTCCGTCTGCCAGCGATCGTGGAGGTGACGTGGTGAACATCGGCCAGCCGAAGCGGATCATCCAGGTCGAGCCGGTCTCGGTGCCGCTGCCCGAGTTCGTGCCCGAGCCCGCGCCGAGCGAACCCGCACGGGAGCCGGAGCCCGCCGAGGCCGGAGGCTAGACAGCTCGTGCCGGTCTCCCTGTCCAAGGAGCTCGAGGTCCTCCACACGCCGGAGACGATCCAGGCGTGGCGCACCTGGACCCTGTCGGGTCGACGCGACGGCTCGGACCTGCTCCTGCGCCCGGTGGCGGGCAGGTCCCGCCCGTGGTTGCCGATGCGTGCGGCCGAGGCGGCCTGCAAGATGGGCCGGATGCACGCCGCGCCCAACGTGGATTGCACCTGCGGCCTGCACGGCAGCCACGACGTCGACATCCTGCGCCGGACGAAGTCGCCGGCGGTGCTCGGGCGGATCGCCATGTGGGGTCGTGTCATCGAACACGAGCTGGGCTACCGGGCGGAGTTCGCCTATCCCCAGCGCCTCACGATGGTGTGCTACCTGTGCTTCTGGCAGTGGGGCCCGTCGAAGGCCCAGCCCGACGTGGTGGCCTGGTACGGGTGGACGCATCTCGTGCCGCTCTGCCGCGACCACCTGCAGCTGTCGGTGCGCTACGGGATGATCCCTCGCGCCCTGCTGGAGGCCCCCGAGGTGGAGCAGGCGTTGCGCTCGACCTACGCGGTCGATCCGCTGTCCATGGAGCATCGCGCCCGGCCCTGAGCGGGCTGCGAACGAGCCCACAGTCACTTCGACGGGCTGCGCGCTGACTTGAACACTCGGAACAGCAGCAGCAGCGAGGGAAGCAGCAGGATCCCGCCGGCCAGGAGGCCGACGGCGATCGGCCCCAGCGCGGAGATCGGAGCTGCCGCCTCCTGCGCGGTGAGGTCGGGGACGATCAGGTAGGGCC
>JALYMB010000181.1 GCA_030773935.1 Actinomycetota bacterium
CCGCCAAGATGAACCGCATCCTCGAGATCCGACCCGAGGACCGGCTGGCGTGGGTCGAGCCGGGCGTCTTCAACCTCGACCTCGGGAACGCCCTGCGGCCCACCGGCTTCACGTACGCGCCGGATCCCTCGTCCCAGCAGGTCAGCTCGATCGGCGGGAACGTGAACACGAACGCCGGCGGTCCCCACTGCCTCGCCTACGGCGTGACCTCGGCGCACGTCCTCGCCGTCGACGTCGTCCTGCCCGACGGCAGCGCCGAGCGGTTCGGATCCGAAGCGCCCGCCGCCGCCGGCTACGACCTCCGCGGGTACGTCGTCGGTTCGGAGGGAACCCTCGGCATCGTGACCGCGGCGTGCGTGCGACTCACGCCGCTCCCGCCCGCCGTCCGCACGATGCTCCTGGACTTCGCGGACGTCGAGGACTGCGCGCAAACCGTCTCCGCGATCATCGCGCGCGGCGTCGTCCCCGCCGCACTCGAGATGATGGATCGAGGGATCGTTCGCGCCGTCGAAGACTTCGCGCACGCGGGCTACCCGACCGACGCGGCCGCGGTCCTGCTAGTCGAGGTCGACGGTCTCCCGGCGGGCGTCGAGGCGCAGACGCGCGAGGTGGAAGCCGCGGCCCTCGAGCACGCCGTCGGCACGATCCGGATCGCCGCCGACGACGCCGAGCGTGCGCTCCTGTGGAAGGGCCGCAAGTCGGCGTTCGGCGCGATCGCGCGGATCGCGCCCCACTACCACCTGCACGATTGCGTCGTGCCGCGGAAGGCACTGGCCGACGTGCTCGCAGGCGTCTACGCGATCGCGCAGCGTCACGACCTGATCGTGACGAACGTCTTCCACGCTGGCGACGGCAACCTCCATCCGCTGTTCTCGTTCGACCGTTCGGTGCCCGGAACGCTCGAACGCGTGCTGGCCGCATCCGACGAGCTCGTGCGACTCTGCGTCGACGCGGGCGGTTCGCTCTCCGGCGAGCACGGGATCGGCCTCGAGAAGCGCGACTTCATGCCGCTCGTGTTCACGGCCGAGGATCTGGACGCGCAGGCATGCCTCCGAGCGGCCTTCGACCCCGACGGGAGGATGAACCCGCGCAAAGTCCTTCCCGACGGCGCCCGCTGCGGTGACTACGCGGCGGCCGCCCTCGGTCGCGACGGCGCGCTTCCGGAGGGCACGTGGATCTGATCCACCCGCACTCGAAGCGGGATGTCGTGGACGCGCTCCGCGCAGCGAGCGCCGCGGAGACGCGCGTGCTGGTCGTCGGCGGGCGTCAGCACATCGACAAGGGCAACCCGAGCGAGGTCGACGCCGAGCTGTGGACGACCCTGCTCGACGATCGGGTCGCGTACGACCCGGCCGAGATGCTGTGCGTGGCCGAGGCGGGGATGCGCATCCACGACCTCCGCACGATGCTCGCCGACGGCGGCCAGGAGTGGCCGGTCGACGCGCCCGACGACGCGACGGTCGGCGGCGTGATCGCGACGGGCGGCCCGACGATCCGGCAGCTACGGGTCGGAACGATGCGCGACACCGTCGTTGAGATGGAGGTCGTCACCGGCGACGGGCGACTCATCAAGAGTGGGGCGCGGACCGTGAAGAACGTCACCGGCTACGACGTGCACCGGTTGCTCACCGGTTCACTCGGTACCCTCGGGGCCATCGTCCAGGTGGCACTCAAGGTGCGGCCACTGCCCAAGTCGACGCGGACCTTGGTGATCGACGAGGGTGGTGTGGAGCTCGGCCGCAGGGTCCTCGACGCCGTCCCGCTCCCGGCCGCCGTGCTCGCGGAGTCCGACCGGCTCGTGGTTCGGCTGGAGGGATGGCCGGAAGAGGTCGAGGAGCAGACCGCGGCCGCGCGGTCGATCGCGACCTTCGACGAGATCGACGATCCTTTCCCGGAGGCCTGCTTCCCGGAAGCGACGATCGTCGCGGAGGCCGCCGCGGTGCCGTCACGGCTGGCTCAGCTGCTCGACGGAGTCGACCGCTACCGCGCCATGATCGGGGTCGGGATCGCCTGGGTGCCCTTCGAGGACGAAGAAGCGCTCACGGGATTCCGCTCACGCGCAGGCGAGCTCGGCGGGATCGCACCGGTGATCCGCGGTCCCGGAGGGCTCGGTCGCGGAGCGGTCCCGGCGCCGCAGGTGCAGCAGAGGGTGCGAACGGCGATGGACCCCACCGGGATCCTTGCTCCCGGCCGCGGGTGGTCGACCTAGAACCATTCCTCGAACGCGCGCCGCCGCGTGACTCGGAGCCGATCCGCGGACCCTCGGACGAACCACGCGAGCTCCTCGCCCGGTTCCCTCCTGGCCATAGCCGCGCTCCGGCAGGCGACTCCACGCTCTCCTTGCTCCCACGCGGCTTCGCCGACCGGCTGCGTCCGTCCCCACGGGATCGGGCGGCCGCGTCCGTCGAACGGGTAGCTGGCCGGGAGTCCTGCCGCTCGGCAGCCGGCGTCGCCGACCACGTCGACGAGCCCGCCTTCGGGCACATCGGTCTCGATCAACACCGGCGCGCGTGAGGGGAGCAGATCCACGACGCCGTACGGGAGACCCTCGAAGCGCCGCAGCACGACCGCTCGAGCCACGCCCCGTGTCGCGCACACGTAGACGACCGGGAACGAGCCGGGTGGGTTCCACCTGCCGCCGCGCTCCTGAGCGAACCGGGGGTCGAGGGGCGTCAACCACACCGGGTCGGCGACGCGCACGTGCGGGCCGCCCCGCGTGACGTGCCGGAACCGCATCAGGCGCTGGCGGCCCAGTCGAACGATCGCGCGACCGAGTCGAGCAGCTCCTGATGCCGGTCCTGCGCGATCAGCTGGAGCATGATGGCTCCGTCGTACCCGGACGCCGGGGACCGAACGATCCCCGGGATCCGCTCCGGCCGGATGTTCCTGCCGAGAAGATCGGCGATCCGCACGACGGCGAGCACCTTCGGCTGCCTCGCCGGGGGGACGCCGCCCTCGAGCCACTGCTGCATCGCCTGGCGGGTGACCCCGAAGAG
>JALYMB010000182.1 GCA_030773935.1 Actinomycetota bacterium
CTGATCCTCCGGGCGAAGGCCCTCGACTTGAGCTTCGTGGGGATCATCCTGGCCTACGCGCTCTACAACGTGAGCTACGCGCTCCTCAGCTACCCGGCGGGCGTGATCTCTGACCGTGTGCCGAGGCGGCTCGTCTTCGCAACGGGATTGGGGATCTTCGCGGCCGCGTACATCGGCCTGGGGGCGGTCACCTCCGCTGGGTGGGTCTGGGTCCTCCTGCCCCTCTACGGCGGATACACGGCGCTGACCGACGGAGTGGGGAAGGCGTGGGTCGTCGACCTCGTGCCGGAGGAGCGGGTGGGAAGTGGACTGGGCCTGTACCAGGGGCTCGCCGGGGGCGCGGCGTTGCTTGCCGGGGTGTGGGCGGGTCTCGCATGGGGGTCGGACGGCCGACTGCCGCTGCTCGTGTCGGGGGTAGCGGTGGCCGGCCTTGCCGTCGTCCTGTTCCTGGGTGGAACCCGTTTGGAGAGTGGCGGTATCCAGGAGGTTGCCGGTGGCGGCGGCATCGGTGCTGCGCTCTAGGGTCGCAGGGTGCCGTTCGCCGCGCGGGGTCGGAGGGCGTTCGTGAGGGGGCTCCGTAGAGCTCAGTAGGCCGTCGGCCGGGTAGGAGCGCCGGCGATCGGTAGGTAAGGTGGGTGCCCTATGAGGAAACCATCAAGGCGGCGCCGAGCGGCGCGCGTGTGGGCGATGATGGGGGCTGCCCTCATGATGGAGCTCGCCATCGCCGGCCCCGCAAGAGCTCAAGCCGAAGGCGGAGACACCGGCGACAACGATCAAGTGATCTTGCACGGCCGGCTCATCGTCGCCGAAGGTGAAACGGTCGGAGCAGCAGTGATCTTCGACGGCCCTGCGCGGGTGGATGGAACCGTCACCGATGCGCTGGTCGTATTCAACGGCCGCGTGGTGATCGCTGGGACCGTCCGTCGAGATGTGGTCGTATTCAACGGCGCCGTGGTCGTTCTGGACGGTGCGGAGATCGGCGGGAACCTCGTCACCCGGAGCACGCCGGAGGTCGAGCAGGGCGCTGTCATCGAGGGAGAACAGCGTTCCATCGCTACGGGTGCTGATTGGGCAGACCTCGGGTTCGCTGGCAGATTCGTGTGGTGGCTCGCCTACACGATCTCGACGCTCATATTGGGCTTGATCCTGTTGTTGGCGGCGCCGCGTCTGGACAGCGGTATCACCTGGGCCTCGCGGGAGCGAACAGGCGCGTCCATCGGTGTTGGGATCGCCACGTTCGTCCTGCTGCCGATCGTGGCGGTGCTCCTGCTTGCCACGATCGTCGGGATCCCGCTCGGGCTGTTCCTCCTGCTCGGATTGGCCCTGCTCTACACCGTCGGCTACGTCGTCGGGGCGCATGCGATCGGACGGATGCTGATCAAGCAACCGAGGTCTCGCTACATCGCCTTCCTGGCGGGCTGGGGGATCGTCCGGGTTCTGGGGCTGATCCCGTTCGTGGGCGGCCTCGTCTGGATGCTCGTCACCATCTTCGGGCTGGGTGCGCTGGTGATGGCCGTGAGAAGGCCCGCTTCGATCGAGGTGGCGGGCACCCGAACACCTCCGCCACCCGCACCGGTTCCGGTGGCCTGAGATCGATCGATCCGGCTCTGTTGAACTGCCCTACCGTCCCTCGGGGGCTGGCTCTACCCACGACCGCATCGAGCCGGTCAGCGAACCGGATCGCGTGTCTCGTCCCGCTTCGCGAGGTACCGCGCGTTCAGCGTGGCGAGCGCGCGCTCCTGGCGCGGATGGATCCCGCGGTCGAAGAACCGCGAGCGCACCCCGCGTTGGGCGAGCTCACACACCGCCCAGTCCTGGCGCGCCACGAGGTCGCGGAACTCGACGATCTCGCTCGGATCGAACCCCTCGGCCGCTGCCGTCTCCGGCCGGAACAGGAATGAGCTCCGTACGATGGTGCGCTCGGGTCCCGCGGGATGGATCGTCACCGCGTTCACCGTCTCCGAGTGGTAGTTGATGATCAGGTTCGGCGGGATGTAGGCGCCATAGAACGTGTGCCGGTCCAGGTCGGTCAGGCCGGGGAGCCGAGGGAGCGTCGACAGTCCGCTCGCCGTGAACGACGTGAGGCCGTGGCCCATCGAGTTGCCGAGGGTCTGTCCTTCCTCCTCCACCTCGCCGCGGCGGTAGAGCGGCACGATCTTCACGAGCTCTGGGTGCACTCCGGGGCAGTGGAGGCACTCGTGATAGTTCTCGACGACGATCTTCCAATTGGCGGCGACGTCGTACTCGCGCGTGGCGCCGATCCGGAGCTCGCCGACGCCGTAGCGCGAGAGCTCCGCGGGGGAGTCCGGCATCGTGGCGAGCATCTCGGCCAGCGGAGGGGCGCTCCCGTCGAGGTTCACGAACACGAATCCGTCCCACTCGTCGAGGGGAACCTGCCACAGCCCGTAGGCGTCGCGGTCGAGCCCGTCCTCAGCGCGGACGTTCGGCGATCCGAGCAGCCGCCCGTCGGAGCCGTAGGTCCACGAATGGTAGGGGCAGCGGATCGCGCCGTTCACGGTGCCCGATCCTTCGAGCAGCAG
>JALYMB010000183.1 GCA_030773935.1 Actinomycetota bacterium
GCGCCGGTGCGTCGCGCGATCTGGGGTCGGGTGATCCTTCTCCTCGTCACCCTGGTGGCCCTGTACGTCCTGTGGCCGACCCTGCTCAAGGTCTTCGAGGCCTGGCCGGAGCTGCTCAGTCTGAACCCGGGCTGGTTCGTCGTGACGCTCGCCGCGGAGATCGCGAGTTTCGCGTGCATCTGGATGCTGCAGCGGTTGGCGCTGCGGACCAAGCAGTGGTTCGGAGTGGCGACGGCGCAGCTTGCGGGCAACGCGTTCAGCCGGATCGTGCCGGGCGGGGCTGCGGCCGGAGGAGCCCTCAGCTTCCGGCTCCTGGTGTCCGCCGGGATCCCGGCGGCCACCGTGGGAACGGGCCTCGCGGCGGCGTCCATCATCAGCACGGCCACGCTGTTCTCGCTGCCCCTGCTGGCGGTGCCCGCCGTGCTCGCCGGCCGGCCCGTGCCGAGGGGCCTGGCGCAGTCCGCCTGGCTCGGAGCGGGCGTGTTCGTGCTGGCCATGGTCGTGGGCGCGATCTTCGTCACCACCGACGGTCTGTTGCGAGCCACGGGTCGGATCATCCAGATGGTCCGGAACCGATTCCGGCGCGGGCGTCCACCGACGACCGACCTGCAGGACCGGCTGGTGGCCGAGCGCGACCAGGTGCGGTCGACGCTGGGCAGGCGCTGGTGGGTGGCGCTCCTGAGCGCGCTGGGCAACTGGCTGTTCGACTACCTGGCGCTGCTGGCCGCGCTGGCGGCGGTCGGCTCGCAGCCGCGCCCGACCCTTGTGCTGTTGGCGTACGTGTCCTCGATGGTGCTGGGCATGATCCCGATCACCCCCGGTGGCCTGGGGTTCGTCGAGGCGGGACTGACCGCCACCCTGACGCTCGCCCACGTCTCGGCGCCCGATGCGGTCCTGGCGACGCTGGCCTACCGTCTCGTCTCGTACTGGCTGCCGCTCCCGGCCGGCTTGCTCGCCGCCACCCTGCACCGGCGGCGGTTCGCTCCGGCCGCCGTCGCGTGACGCCACCTCCTCACGGAGCCGGCGGCCACTCCTCCCGCAGGATCGAGTACATCACCAGATCCAGGTACCGGTCGTCGCGGATCCGACCGGCCTTGCGCAGCACGCCCTCCTGCGTCATGCCCAGCCGCTCAGCGACCGCCCGGCTGCGTTCGTTCTCCACCGCCGCCGTGAGCTGGATCCGGCGGAACCCGCGCTGCCCGAAGCCGTACCGCATCAGTTCACGTGCCGCAGCGGTGATGAGGCCCCGCCCCTCGAACGCGCCCGAGATCCAATAGCCGAGCTCGGCGGCGTTGTCGTCGTCCAGCCCAAGGCCGATGTTGCCGGCAAGCACGCCGTCCACGTAGATGCCGAACGACCGCTGCTTGCCCTCGCTGGCCGCGCACCGCTCGATGAACGCTCGCACATCGGCGGGCGAGGTGGTCGTGTCGACCCAGGGGAACCAGTCGCGGAGCCGATCTCGGTTCTGGTCGATCTCGGCGAAGGCCTCCTCTGCGTCGCCCGGTGCCCACTCCCGCAGCTCGATCCCGTCGCCCAGCTCGAACCGATCGGTCACGAGGAGGCCGCGGCCTTCCGGCGCTCCTCCTCCTGCAGCACGCGCCGCAGAACCTTGCCGATCAGGGTCTCCGGCAGGGAGCTCCGGAACTCGATGTCCTTGGGCACGCGGTAGCCGGTGAGCCCGCCCTCGTCGCGGCACCAGGCGACGATCTCCCCGGCCGTCGCCAACTCGCCCTCCTTCAGGACGATGTATGCCTTCGCGTGCTCGCCGGTGACCGGGTCCGGCAGACCCACCACCGCGACCTTCGAGATCTTGGGGTGGCGGTACAACGCCTCCTCGATCTCCGTGGGGTACACGTTGAAGCCGGAGACCAGGATCATGTCCTTGATGCGATCCACGATCTTGAAGTAGCCGTCGTCGTCCATGATCGCCACGTCGCCGGTGTGCAACCACCCGTCGCGGATCATCAACGCGGTGGCCTCCGGCTTGTTCCAGTACCCCAGCATGACCTGGGGGCCCTTCACGCACATCTCGCCGCGTTCTCCCCTTGGAACGATCGTGTCCGGCTCGTCCAGATGCACGAGTTTCACGTCCGTGTCGGGCAGCGGCATCCCGATGAACCCCTCCTTGCGCTCGCCCACGAGTGGGTTCGCATGCGTGACGGGCGAGCACTCCGTGAGTCCGTAGCCCTCCACCACCCGCCCCGTTCCGGCGAGTTCCTCGAAGCGTTGCGCCACCGCCAGTGGCAGCGGCGCCGCACCGGAGATGCACGCCTGCAGGCTCTTCAGGTCGTACCGGCCCAGCAGGGGGCTCTCGGTCATCGCCAGGAACATCCGCGGCACGCCCGGGAACAGCGTGGGCTTCTCCTTCGCGATGGCCTGGAGCACCATCTTCAGATCGAACCTCGGCACCAGCACCAGCTTGGCCGCCTTCGACACGCCGAAGTTCATGGCGAGCGTCCCGAACGAGTGGAAGAACGGCAGGACCACCACGAGGCCGCCCCTGCCCTGGGGTACGACCGACAGCCACGCACTGGCCTGCATCGCGTTGGCCACGAGGTTGCGGTGCGAGAGCATGGCTCCCTTCGAGAGGCCCGTGGTACCGCCGGTGTAGAGGAAGGCCGCGACGTCGGTGGCCGGCTCCACCTGCGCCACCGGTGGAACGGGTCCCGTGTGCCTCATCACGTCGCTCCACCACCGGATCGTGTGATCGGGCGGGATGAAGGGCCAGTGGCCCTCCTTCTTCGCATCCCGCCTGAACTTCAGCGGCGCCAGCACGTTGAACGGGAAGCCCATGTACCGGTTCAACTTGACCCCGATCACCTCGCGAACGCCGACGGCCCCGCGCACCTTGCCGAACTTCGCGTAGACCTGGTCCAGCACGATCATCACCGACACGCCGGCGTCCTTCAGCTGATGTTCCAGCTCCCGTTCGGTGTAGAGCGGGTTGTTGCCCACCACGATCGCGCCGATCCGCTGGCAGGCGTAGAACGCGATCACGTACTCGGGGCAGTTCGGCAGCAGCAGGCCCACCCGGTCGCCCTTGCGCACGCCCAGCCCCACGAGAACGGCGGAGAAACGCTCGACCTCGGCCAGCAGATGCTGGTAGCTGATGTGCCGGCCGAAGAAGGCGATCGCCGTCTGGCGGCCGAATCCGGCGGCCGCGTTCTGCAGCAGGGAGAACAGCGAGGTGGTCGGGTAGGGCTCCAAGGAGGCCGGCACGTCGGGCGGATATCGATCGAGCCAGGGTCGGGAGTCGCTCATGACCGGCATGATATGCGGCATGGCTGAGGGGGCGCGAGACGGAGAGCGGGGGGTCTTCCTCCGCGGCATGAAGCTGATCGGCTCCTACATCCGCGCCCACCCGGGGCCGTTCTCGCTGTCGGTGCTCGGAGCCCTGCTGTATGCCGGGGGATCGATCGGCTCGACGGCCGTCCTGGGCCGGGTGACGAACCAGGTCCTGGTTCCCGCGTTCGACCGGGGGGTGCCTGCGGAGAAGGCGTGGCTCGGTGGCCTCGCGATCCTGGGTGTCGCTTCGGTCCGCGCGCTGGGCATCGGCCTGCGGCGCTACTTCAGCGGGATGTCGGGCGAGCGTGTGATGCAGACGATCCGCGTGCAGGTCGCCGACCGCTACCGCCAGCTGCCGGCCGCCTACCACCGCCAGAAGCCCACCGGCGAGCTGCTGGCCCACATGGAGGCCGACGTCAACGCGGCGGTCGAGGTGCTGTTCCCCGTGCCCTTCGCCACCGGGGTCATGTTCCTGGTGCTGTTCGCCGTCATCTCGCTGGTGGTGACCGACCCATATCTGGCGGCGATCGGCCTGTCGGTGATCCCCACCCTGATGCTGATGAACCGGTCGTTCGCACGGCGGATGGAGGGCCCCGTGGAGCGCGCGCAGGCGCAGATCAGCGCGGTCTCCTCAGTGGTACACGAGTCGATCGACGGCGCGCTGATCGTGAAGACGCTCGGCCGCGAGGACGCGGAGACCGCCAAGCTCGCCGCGAAGGCCGACGTCCTGCGGCGCGAGCGCGTGGAGGCGGGCTTCATCCGGGCGGGGTTCGAGCCCGCCCTGGAAGCCCTGCCCACGATCGGCATCATCCTGCTCCTCGGCGTCGGGTCGTGGCGGATCTCGCGAGGCGACGTGTCGTACGGCACGCTCGTGCAGTTCGTGTCGCTGTTCTACCTGCTGTCGTGGCCGATGCGGTTCATCGGGTGGATCCTGGGCGAGCTGCCGCGCGCGGTGGTGGGCAAGGCGCGCGTGGACGCGGTTCTCGCCACACCGATCACGGTGGAGCCGCCGCGGCGGCCGGTGACGCTGCCCGAGGGGCCGCTGGGGGTCGAGGTGCAGGCGCTCACGTACCGGCTGGACGGGGTGCCAGTCCTGGACGGCGTGGACCTGGAGGTCCGCTCCGACGAGTCGGTGGCGATCGTGGGGCCGACGGGCGCCGGCAAGAGCGTGCTCACCCAGCTCCTGGTCCGGCTCGACGACCCGGACCAGGGCGAGGTGCTGGTGGGTGGGGTGAACGTGCGCCACGTGGACCCCCGTGCCCTGCGGTCGGCGGCCACGCTCGTGTTCCAGGAGAGCTTCCTGTTCGCGACGACGATCCGCGAGAACATCACCTTGGACTCCGGGGCCGACGACGACGAGATCGTGGCCGCCGCCCGACTGGCGCGCGCCGACACCTTCATCCGGCAGATGCCGCAGGGATACGACACCGTGGTGGGCGAGCGCGGCGTCACGCTGTCGGGTGG
>JALYMB010000184.1 GCA_030773935.1 Actinomycetota bacterium
AGTACCCGCACGTGAAGCCGGACCTGCCCGCGCGCACGCGTGGGGTGATCGCGCTGAAGGAGGCCAACTGCACCGTCTGCTACAAGTGCTCGCGCGAGTGTCCGGACTGGTGCATCTACATCGACGCCCACAAGGAATCCCACGATCCCGCCTCCGGTGGGAAGGCGCGCTCGGCGAAGATCCTGGACCGGTTCGCGATCGACTACGCCCTGTGCATGTACTGCGGGATCTGCGTGGAGGTCTGCCCGTTCGACGCGCTGTTCTGGAGTCCTGAGTTCGAATACGGGGAATACGAGATCGACCTGATGACCCACGAGAAGGAGAAGCTCGAGGAGTGGACCTACGCGGTCCTTCCGCCACCGCTTCCCGAGGAGGGCATCGAGGCTCCCGCCGAGGTCGAGCCCGGCACCCGGGAGGTGGCGTGAGCGCGGCGGAGTGGGCGTTCGCCGTGATGGCCGTCGCCGGCTCGCTGGCGGCGGTCCGCGTCGTGACGGCGAAGAACGTCGTGCACGCCGCCCTGTACCTGGTGGTGACGCTGGCGTCGGTGGGCGGGGTGTACCTGCTCCTTGCCGCGGAGTTCGTCGCGTGGGTCCAGATCCTGATCTACGTGGGCGCCATCGTGATCCTGTTCCTGTTCGGCCTGATGCTCACGAAGGCACCGATCGGGCGCGACACCCTGGACAATCAGCAACGGTTGGTCGCGCTGCTCGTGGCCGTGGGGGTCCTGGCGGGGCTGATCTTCCTGCTGAACGGAGCGTTCGACTGGAACGATCCCGCCGGCAAGATCGCCGTGTCGCACACCGACACCTTCGCGGTGGGAACCTCGCTGTTCCGCAGCTACGTGCTGCCGTTCGAGGCGATCTCGTTCCTGCTGCTGGCGGCCCTGATCGGTGCCGTCGTCCTCGCCCGCAAGGACGACGCCCGGTGATCCGGCTCCCGCTCGTGCTGTTCTTCTCCGCCGCGCTGTTCTCCGCCGGCGTCTACGGCGTCCTGGCCCGGCGCAACGCCGTCCTCGTGCTGATGTCGATCGAGCTGATGCTGAACGCCGTGAACGTGAACCTCGTCGGCTTCTCCGCCTGGCTGCACGACATCACCGGGCAGATCTTCGCTTTGTTCGTGATCGCCGTTGCCGCCGCGGAGGTCGGCATCGGTCTGGCGATCGTGATCTTGATCTTCCGCAACCGCCAGACGATCAACGTCGACGAGGTGAACCTCCTCAAGTGGTAGCCCTGGGCGTGGCCGCGACCCACGCAGCCGCCGGCTCGCCGGGGTTGCTGCGGTACGCCTGGCTCGTGGCGCTGCTGCCGTTCGCCTCCGCCGTAATGACGCTGTTGTTCGGCAAGCGCACGCCGGGCAAGGGACCGGCATACGGGATCGTGGCGATCGGCGTGGGTCTGGTGATGTCGCTCGGGATCCTGTGGCACTTCGTGACCGGCGGGGGGCCGTACTTCAGCAGCGTGAACTGGTTCACGGTAGGCCCGCTGCACCTGGAGCTCGGTCAGTACGTGGACGGACTCACCGCCGTGATGTTGGTGGTGGTCACGAGCGTCTCGCTGTGCGTCCACGTCTACTCCCTGGGGTACATGGACGGGGACGTCCGGTTCACCTGGTTCTACGTCGTGCTGTCGTTGTTCACCGGCGCCATGCTCGACGTGGTGGTGGCCGACAACCTGTTCCAGCTCCTGGTGGGCTGGGAGATCATGGGCGTCTGCAGCTACCTGCTCATCGGCCATTGGTACGAGGAGAAGGAGAACTCGGACGCCGCGATCAAGGCGTTCATCACCACCCGGGTCGGCGACGTGCCGTTCCTGTTCGGGATCTTCGCCCTGGTGGTCGCGACGGGCGTCGTGAGCGGAGGACCCCTCGACTCCAACATCCAGCACATCGCCGAGGTGGTCGGCGATCCCAAGGTCTCCACGCTGCTGGTCGGTTCCGCGGCGCTGCTGCTGTTCGGCGGCACGATCGGCAAGTCCGCGCAGTTCCCGCTGTACGTGTGGTTGCCCGACGCGATGGCCGGCCCCACACCGGTGAGCGCGCTGATCCACGCGGCGACCATGGTGGCGGCCGGCGTGTACCTGGTGGCACGCATGTTCGACGTGTTCGTGCACGCCGACCCGATCGTGCTGACCGTGGTGAGCGTGATCGGCGCGATCACCCTGCTGCTGGCGGCCTTCCTCGCGCTGATCCAGAACGACATCAAGAAGGTGCTGGCCTACTCCACGATCTCGCAGCTCGCCTACATGGTGGCCGCCCTGGGGCTCGGGGAGGCGGGGTATTCCGCCGGCATGTTCCACCTGTTCACACACGCGTTCTTCAAGGGACTGCTGTTCCTGGGTGCGGGCTCGGTTATCCACGCGGTCCATTCCAACGACATGCGGGAGATGGGCGGGCTGCGCAGGGCGATGCCGACCACCTACTGGACCTATCTGGTGGGCTCGCTGGCGCTGGCAGGTGTGGTCGGATTCTCGGGCTTCTTCTCCAAGGACGAGCTCATCGTTGCGGCCTATCACGACCATACGTACTGGCTCGTCGCCGTGATGCTGTTCGGAGCGGCGCTCACGGCTTTCTACACCGGGCGCATGGTGTTCATGACCTTCTTCGGCGAATACCGGGGCCAGGGTCATCCGCACGAGTCGCCGGTGACCATGACCGGTCCGCTCGTGTTCCTGGCCGCCGCCACGATGGGCGTGGGCTGGCTGGGCTCGAGCTTCACCGGCGCCCCCTTCTTCGACTGGGTGTACCTGGGCCATCCGGAGGAGGTCACCCTGGTGGCATGGATCGGCGGGCTCTCCACGCTCATCGCCCTCGCGTCGATCTTCGTCGCCTACGTGCTGTACGGGGAGCGGACACGGGAACGCGACCCGATCCTGTCGCTCCCCGGATACGCGCTCCTGGAGCACAAGTACTACCTCGACGATCTCTACCTGAAGGGGATCGTGTATCCGGTCCGGGACCGGGTCTCCGCCGGCGTGTACTGGGTGAACCAGAACGTCCTGGACGGGATCGTCAACGGGATGGCCGCCCTCGCACGTGGTGCGTCCAGGCTCGTGATGCTGTTCGATCGCAAGGTCATCGACGGTGCCGTCAACGGCGTCGCCAACACGGCGCGGGAGTCGGGTGGGATCCTGCGATACCTGCAGTCCGGCAACGTGCAGCGCTACGCCGTCTTTCTGTTCGCGGGCGTGATGGCGCTCGCCATCGTCTTCACACGAGTGGCGTGACAAGGGGAGTGAGGCCTCGATGACCTGGGACAACTCGGCCATCACGATCACCACGTTGCTGCCGATCCTCGGCGCGCTGGTGATCGTGCTGATGCCGGCGGAGAAGGACCGGCTCATCCGAGCCCTGGGGATCGTGTTCACCGGGGCCGCGCTGGTCCTGGC
>JALYMB010000185.1 GCA_030773935.1 Actinomycetota bacterium
CTGCTACGTCCGGGTCGCCCCCTCCTTCGAGACGGACGAGTTCGGCCAACGTCCGGAGGGTAAGCGCCACCTCGAAATCCGCCTGCCGGGCGCGGGCCACCTCGAGGGCCTCCTCGATATCGCTCCTTGCAGTCGCGAGCTCCCGGAGCTGCATGTGTGCGTAGCCGGCGACGCGGTGCAGGACCGAGAACGGGGCCCCCACGCTCCCGAGGGCCTTCGCCCGTTCGAAGGCCTCGTCCACGAGCTCCAGGACCTGCTTGGACCGCCCCTGGAACAGGTGACACTCGGCGATCCTGGCGTCGGTCTCCAGAACGAGCGCACCAGCCCCGACGTCCACGTATTCGGCACGAGCCTCCTCGAAGAGGCCGAGAGCTTCGTCGAAGCGGCCTGATCTGGACGCGACCCGCCCGAGGTGCATCTCCGCCTCGGCCACCCCCGCCCGGAAGCCGGCCGCCTTCCACACGCGGAGCGCTGCGCGGAACAAGGGCTCGGCCTCCTCGAGCCGGCCCTGATCCGACAGGATCTCCCCGATGTTGCACGTGCCCATCGCGGCGCTGACGGCGTCTCCCGTCCTCTCGCGAGCCTCACGCCCCTGCTCGTAGAACTCGAGCGCCTCGGTCCACCTTCCCTGGTAGTACGCCCACGCGCCGAGGTTGTTGTAGACGACCGCCTGACCCGGAAGATCGTCGAGCGCCCGATAGATCGTGAGCGCGCGCTCAGAGTAGACCACCCGCTCCGGCTGGCCGAGGTCCATGTACGCCCAATCGAGGATGTAGTAGGCGTGCGCCAGCGCGTCCTGGTCGCCGGCCTCCTGGGCCAGCACGATCGCCCGCTCGCACCACCGCACCGCCTCCCGGTGACGTCCCTGGGATTGGCGCATCACCGCCTGCCACACGGTGAGCTGTGCGCGCTGCCGGGCCGCCTCCTCGAGCGAGACACCCTCGAGGATCCGCTCTCCCCTCCGGATCCACCGAACGGCCTCCGAGTACCGTCCGGCCGCCTCCTGGATCCTCGCCTCCCTGAGGCACAGCCGTGCCTCGGCCACCTGGTCACCGGCGGCGAGCCGCCGGGCGGTGCGGAACGCGAGCTTCGCCTCGGCGAAGAGACCCAGTCGCTCCTCCACCTCCCCGAGCGCCTCGTGGACGGTGCCCCACTCGGGCGGGGGGACCGTCTTCATCGCTCGCGCCGCGTCGATCGCCCGGTGGTAGAACTCCGCGGCCTCGGCGTTCGCGTAGATCGAGCGCGCACGCTCGGCGGCCACCAGCGAGTACCGCCAAGCCTTCTCGGACTGCGCGGAGTTGTAGAAGTGCATCGACAGCAGCTCAGCCTGGTCCTCGGGGTCGGCGGCCTCGCGCTCGAGGGTCTCCCCCACGGCCGCGTGCAAAGCCCGGCGACGCCGGAAGGGCAGGCCGCCGTAGGCGGCATCGCGCACGAGCGCGTGGGTGAACCGCACGGTGCCGGCCGCGTCCCGCGTGACGAAGGCGCTCAGGTAGCGCCACGACTGCGGCCCGATGTCGGCGAGCTCCGACGCCAGCACGGCGTAGGCGAGCCGGTCCGGGAAGGACGAGCCCAGCACCGACGCGTAGCGGAGCAGCGTGCGGTCGCGGGGTCGGAGCTGGTCGATCTGCGCGGTGATCACGTCCTCGACCGAGTCGGGGAGGTCGTCGAGGCTGCCGGCCGCCCGCGCCGCCGCGATCAGCTCCTTCAGGAACAGCGGGTTGCCGCCCGAGCGCTCGGCGAGCGCCGCCATCTCGTGCGGGGCGAGCGGCGCATCCTCCGTCGCCTCGCTCAGCATCGCCGAGGCCGCCGCGGCGTCCAGCGGCTCGGGTCGCATGCCGGTGACGAACTCGAGACCCTCGCCGACGAACCCGGTGCCGACGTCGCGTCGGGTCACCACCACGAGCCACGGCCCCCGCCCGACGTTGCGCGCGAGGCGGCGCAGCAGCTCCGCGGAGGCCTCGTCCATCCAGTGGGCGTCCTCGATCGTGACGAGCGCCGGCGCCGGTAGCAGCGCCGACAGGAACTGCGCCGTCACCTCCTCGACCTGCTCCTTGCGGAACCGCTCGTCGGTGAGCGACGCCGTCTCCGCCGTATCGGGCAGCTCCAGGCCGAACGGCAGGACCAGCAGGGGCAGGCGGGACTCGAGCTCGGGGATCCGCTCGCGGACGATCGCCCGGAGCGTCTCGACCTGATGCTCCTGGGTCTCCTCGCCGCCGATGCCGACCAGCTGCCGCAGCGGACGGCGGAAGGCGAAGTATGGCGTCGATGACTGGTACACGTCGCAGGCGGTCACCCACGTGGAGAAGCCCATGCCCGACGCCATGCCCTGGAGCTCCTCGAGCAGCCGGGACTTGCCGATGCCGGGCTCGCCCACGACCTCGACGACACGGCCGGCGCCGAGGCGGGCGCTCTCCAGGCTCTCTCGCAGCACGGCCATCTCGCGCTCGCGGCCGACGAACGGCGGCCGATCCTCCTCGGTGACCGCGGGGAGTTCGTCACCGACGCCCTCGATCTCCCCCAGCTCGAACGCCTGCACGGGCTTCGCCTTGCCCTTGACCATGAACGGTTCCAGCGCCACCGTTGCGAAGGTCACCTTCGACCGCTCGATCACCTCCGTCGTCACCAGGACCTGACCGGGCTCGGCCTTCGCCATCACGCGAGCGGCCAGGTTCACGGCGTCGCCCATCACCGTGTACGTCCGCCGGTACGACGGCCCGATGTCGCCGGCGAAGACGTGCCCGCGGTTGATGCCCACACGGACCGGGATCCGGCGGTCCGCCTCGATGATCCGCCGGCCGACGATCAGCATCCGCTCCTCGTCGTTCTCGGTGGAGATCGGCGCCCCCGCAGTGAGGATCATCTTGCCGCCGTCCTTGTCGACGTCGGTGCCGAGGAAGCAGACGCCCTGGTCGTCGACGGCCTCCTGGACATCCCGCACCAGCTCGTCGAGGGCGTTCGCGAATGCCTCGGACCCCTTGCGTTCGATCATCGCGTCGGTGCCGTCGAAGTGCAGGAACGCGACCACGACCCGGCGGTGCTCGGGCTCGTGGGTCCCGTAGAGGAGGTACTCGCGCGTGGCGATCGGGATGCAGGACTCGGCCGCCGCCGCCGACACGGCGATGTCGGGACCCGCGCGGTGAGGGCTCAACCCCGGCGGCTCCGACCGCAGCAAGATCCCCGCGCCCTTCGGCGCGCCCAGGATGCGGGGCGGCAGAGCGGCGGCCGTGGCCGGGCTCACCAGGATCTCACCCGCCTCCGCCGTCCCCTCCATGGAGGCGGTGACGGTGGCCGACGGGCCGGTCACCATGAGCTCCCTGTGCGAGTCCCCCACCAGGAAGAAGTGGAACGTGCCGCTGTGCACGCCCACCGACATCTTCAGGCCGACCTTGCCACCGGAGGTCTCGATGCGCCCGATCTCCCGGAGCGCCCGGCGCATACCCACCGCCGCGCGGCAGGCGCTGGCCGGATGGTCCTCGCCCGTGAACAGCAGGAGCAGTGCGTCGCCACCGAACTTGATGAGCCCGCCGCCGTTGCCGTAGGCCACCGCCAGCAACCGCGCGAAGCAGGAGCCGATCGCATCGGCGAGCTCCTCGGCGCCCTCCCTGCCGGACTTCGCGAGCTTCTCAGAGAGCTTCGTGAACCCCGAGATGTCGACGAAGACGACCGTACCGTCGACCTCCCGCCACTGCGTATCCGGGTCGTCGGCGAGCCACTGCGTGAGGAGCCGCGGCAGATATGGCCGCAGCGCCGCAGAGCGATCGAGCGCCTGCTCGGTCATGGGGGCCTCGCGTCCTCAGGGGAAGGTCCCGAGCAGTGTATACATGCCCCCTGCACGCACGGGAGGGGGTTTGCGCGGGAGCGCTCCCCCACCGTAGAGTTCGTCGATGGACGAGCCTCGAGAGATCACGCCCGCGCTCGAAGCCGCGCGCAGTCGACGGCAGACGCTGCACGAGGCTCTGGTGCATCTGGAGCAGGCGATCTCCAGGCCGGCCGCCGGCCGCATCCCCGACTGGTCGGGCAAGGTGACGAAGGAGATGGTCTCGCTCCGCGACGCCTTCGATCAGCACGTGATCGTGACCGAGAAACCGGGCGGCCTCTACGAGGAGATCATGGAGCGGGCGCCGCGCCTGGACGGCAAGCTCAAGCGCCTGCACGCGGAGCACCCCTCGATCACGGCGCAGACCGCCGCCGCCCTCGCGCGGCTGGAGGCCGGCGAGGTGGGCGACGAGGGATCGCCGTGGCCGATCGAGAAGGCGCGCGACGACCTCCAGCGGCTGCTCGGAAGCATCGTGCGGCATCGGCAGTCCGGGGCCGATCTGGTCTGGGAGGCCTACAACGTGGACATCGGCGGTCCGGAATAGCCCTCGCGGGCGGCTAGGCTTCCGGTCGTGGTCCGCGTCGCGCTCGGCCAGTTGAACACCACCGTCGGCGACCTCGACGGCAACGTCGCGCGCCTGGCCGAGTGGACCGCCCGAGCCACCGCTGCGGGAGCCGACCTGATCTGCTTCCCCGAACTGGCCGTGACCGGCTACCCACCAGAGGATCTGATCCTCCGGCGCGCGTTCCGCCGGGACACCCTGGCCGCACTTGACGAGCTGGCACTCGCCACCACCGACGGTTGCATGGCGCTCGTGGGCTTCGTCGACGACACGCTGCAGGGTGCCCGCAACGCGGCGGCGGTGCTGCAGGGAGGGAAGGTCGCCTCCAGGTACCACAAGATCAAACTGCCGAACTACGGGGTGTTCGACGAGAAGCGCTACTTCGTGCCGGGCGGTGCCGGCTGCATCGCGCGGATCGGCACGTCCTCGGTCGGCATCTCCATCTGTGAGGATGCGTGGACCCCCGGCGCGCCGTTCGACGGCTACGCGGCCGCGGGGATCAACGTGCTCGCCAACATCAACGCCTCGCCGTACCACCGGCACAAGACGAGCGAACGGCTCGACATCTGCCGCGCTCGCGCCCACGAGACCGGCGCGTGGGTGGTGTACGTGAACGCGGTCGGCGGCCAGGACGAGTTGGTGTTCGACGGCGGCTCCATGGTGGTCTCTCCCGAGGGCGAGATGGTGGCCCACGCCGCGATGTTCGAGGAGGATCTGCTGCTCGTGGAGCTGGAGGGGCGAACGGCCACCGCCGAGCCGCGCGACCCCTGGCCGACCGGCCCGGCGGAGGTGTACGGAGCCCTCGTGCTGGGTCTGGGGGACTACGTCCGGAAGAACGGCTTCCGGGAGGTGGTCCTGGGACTGTCGGGTGGTGTCGACTCCGCGCTGGTCGCCGCCCTGGCGACCGACGCCCTGGGAGCCGGCGCCGTCCGCGCGCTCTCGATGCCCTCGCCGTACTCGTCGCGTGCGAGCGTGGACGACGCCGTGGAATGTGCGCGGCGCCTGGGCATCCGTCTGGACGAGATCCGGATCGACGACGTCTTCGATTCCTACCGATCCGCATTGGGCGAACAGTTCGCCGGCACCACCGAGGGCGTGGCGGAGGAGAACCTCCAGGCCCGCATCCGCGGCAACCTCCTGATGGCCCTGTCGAACAAGTTCGGCTCGATCGTGCTGGCCACCGGCAACAAGAGCGAGTACGCCGTGGGCTACGCGACGCTGTACGGCGACATGGCGGGCGGGTTGGCACCGATCGAGGACGTGCCGAAGTCCCTGGTGTACGAGCTGGTGCGCTGGCGGAACGAGCAGGGGCCCGGCGACGGCCCGATCCCCGCGAGCATCGTCGGCAAGCCGCCCTCGGCCGAGCTGCGAGCGAACCAGCGGGACACGGACTCCCTGCCCCCCTACGACGTGCTGGACCCGATCATCGAGGCGTACGTCGAGGACGACCTGGGCGTGGACGACATCGTGGCCGCCGGCGCCGACCGCGCGACGGTGGAGCGGATCGCCGCCATGATCGACCGAGCCGAGTACAAACGTCGTCAGGCCGCGCCCGGGGTGAAGATCACGCCCAAGGCGTTCGGCCGCGACCGGCGTCTGCCCATCACGAACCGGTACGGACGGGGCTGAGCGCCGCGCGCCGGCGTCCCAGCCCCGCCCCGTCTCCGCAGCCCATCGCCTCAGATGACGCCGGCGGGCCAGTGCCGACGTTCATGCCGCCGGCACCCGCTCCCGTGACGCATCGGGGCGGCGATCGGTTCCCCGCTGTCGGTAGCATGCAGCGGTGGGGCCCGTAGCTCAGTCAGGTCAGAGCAGGGGGCTTTTAACCCTCGTGTCGCAGGTTCGAGTCCTGCCGGGCCCACCCAGCGAGGCCTCGTCCACCCGGCCTCGCGTTCCGCCGGATCAGGTTCCGAGGGCCTGGCCGCGGCGGGTCGCCCTTGCGATCAGCACGACCAAGCCGGTGATCACCCCGAGCGGGACGGCGACGATCAGGAACGCGCCGAGCGGGACGGCGATGTCGTGCAGCTTCGCGAGCGCCTCGATCCGGCGACCGTCGTTCGCGGCGTCGTACCCCGCGCCGCCGAGCGATTCCAGGAACGAGCCGAAGGCCGCCAAGACCAGCAACGTGAGGACCAGCCCCCGCAAGGTCGCGGCCCCGCTCCCGGCGGGCGGGTGCCACGGAAACGCGAGCGCGGCGAACAGACCGAGGCACAAGAGGCCCGTGATGAGGTGTGCAACGGCGTGGCCGCGAGCCTCGCCGACCGCGACGAGGAGCGCCACCAGCGTCGCCACGACGCCGAGACCCGCCAGGACGAGGGCCGCGACCCACACGAGGCGCTCGCCGCGTGCGGGGTCGTGGCTCTTCGGTCGAGCCGCTCCGGCGCGCACGCCGACCAGCGCCGCCGTCAGCAAGATCGAGCCGATCAGGGCGGAGACCAGCGTCAGCCACGGCGTGTCCGTGAACCCGAACAGGAGGCCGGAGCCCGCCACGAGCAGGCAGGCGGTCCCGGCCACCATGAGGGCACGAGGAGATCGCATGACCTCATCCTGATCCATCGATACGCGAGGCCCCCAGGGTGAGGGCAGGCCTCTTGCCGATGGTGGTGCCACCCGGCCAGGGATCGCGCGATCTCGGGCCTCGACCGCCGTGGCCGGGGCTATGTCGTGAGACGATTCGGGCCGTGAGCGAGGCACATCACCCGCTGATCCAGTCGGTCTCCGAGGAGGCCCGGGTCACGCAGATCGAGCTGTTCTTCGACCTCGTGTTCGTGTTCTCGCTGACGCGGGTGACCGCACTCATGTCGCGCGACCTCACGCCCACAGGCCTCCTGCACGGGTTGCTGGTGCTCGCGCTCCTGTGGTGGTCCTGGGTCGGCTATGCGTGGCTCGGCAACGTCGTGCGCGCCGACGAGGGCGTCGGCCGCGTCGCGATGTTCGGCGCGATGGCCGCGACGTTCGTGCTCGCCCTGTCGGTGCCGGAGGCGTACGAGGACGCGCGCTTCGGCCTCGACGGACCGGTCGTGTTCGCCCTGGCGTATCTGGCGGTGCGCGTCCTGCATCTGGCGATCTTCCTGCTGGCCTCGGGCGACGACCCGGGGCTCCGGCGCCAGATCTGGAGGTTCTCGCCGTCGGTGATCGGCAGCACCGCGCTGCTGCTCGTCGCGTCCCAGCTGGACGGGAGGGCGCAGACCCTCACGTGGGTGGCCGTGGTCGTCGTCGATTACGTGGGCACGATCCTCGCCGGCGCATCCGGGTGGCGGCTGAATTCCGCCGCTCACTTCGCCGAGCGTCACGGGCTCATCATCATCGTCGCGCTCGGCGAGTCGATCGTCGCGATCGGCGTCGGCGTGGCGGGGCAGCCGATCTCGGTGCCGGTCGTCGTGGCGTCGGTGCTCGGCCTGACCCTCGCGGGATGCGTGTGGTGGGCCTACTTCGACGTCGTGGCGATCGTGGCCGAGCGGGTGCTGCGACGCGTGCGGGGCGAGGAGCGGTCGCGCCTGGCGCGCGACGCCTACAGCTACCTGCACATGCCGATGATCGCGGGCATCATCCTGATGGCGCTGGGCCTGAAGAAGGTCACCGAGTACGTCGCCGACCTGACCGATGCGCATGGCCTGCCGGATCCGCTCGGGCTGCTGCCGCTGTGTGCGATGTACGGCGGTGTCGCGCTCTACCTGCTCGCGCACGTCGGGTTCCGCTACCGCATCTGGCATCACATCACCGTGCAGCGGGTGGTGGTTGCCGTTCTGCTGATCGCACTGATCCCGGTGGCGGCCATGATGCCGGCGCTCGCCTCGCTCGGCCTGCTGACGGCCGTCATGGTCGGGCTGATCGCTCTCGAGGCGGTTCGGTTCTCCGAGTTCCGCGAGCGCGTCCGCCACGAGGACGACGACCCCGCGGACCGTGTCGGCGGGGAGCGCTAGCGTCCGGTCCGTGCTCACCCGGTCGCTGCTCGATCCCCGCGGCGCGGTCCTGATCGTGGAGGTTCCGACCTCTCGCGCGGAGCGGGCTCGAGGGCTCCGCGGCCGCCCGCCCGTTCCCATGCTGTTCGAACGCGCGCGATCGGTGCACACCTTCGGGATGCGGGAGACGATCGACGTGGCGTTCCTCGACGCCCACCACCGCGTGATCCGCGTGAGCTCGGTGCCGCCGCGGCGGATCGCCTTCGCGCTGCGCGCACGGGATGTCCTTGAGATGCCGGCGGGGGCGGACGTTCGGTGCGGGGAGCGGCTGGCACCACCGATCGAGGGCCCGGACGCTCAGTGACACGGGTCCGGTGGAGCGATGGACTCAGACGAGGATCGCGCGGAGCAGAGCCCAGGCGATGAACGCTGCGATCCCGGTGAGGAACGCGGCGGTGGCGGCCACGGCGACCGGGGCCCAACCGGGGACGGCCACCGGCTCCCTGCGGGAGCGGTCGGGCTCAACCAGCCCCAGCCATTCCAACACGACTCGCATGTCCCTCCATCGGCTCCCGTCCACGTGGCGCTTGAGGGTTCGCAAGCGGAACCACCCAGGATGGGTAGCCCCCAGGGTTCCGGGCCCGTGTTCCGGCCCCGCTATACTCTGGCGGCTGTCCCCGGAGGCCGGGATACGGCGGGCTGCCCCCATCGTCTAGCGGCCTAGGACGCCGCCCTTTCAAGGCGGAAGCACGGGTCCGAATCCCGTTGGGGGCACGAACAGAATACGTGCGCCCGTAGAGGAGTCTGGCCGTCCTCACCGCCCTGTCAAGGCGGAAATCGCGGGATCGAAGCCCGTCGGGCGCGCTGGGAGGGTCTCGCCTCCGGTGCTGCGTTCGCGCCGCGCCGGGCGGACCCGACCGGGACCTGCTCCTGCTCCTGCTCCTGGGACGACGGGCATGCCTCCAACTAGGGTGTCCGTGTGGCCCCCCCGAAGGACCCCCGAACCGATGTCCCGTCCGCTCGCCCAGAAGGCATGGGCGCCCGACCCGAAGGCGAGCGGGAGGGATCGGTGAGCGTCATTCTCCGCCGCATCCGTGATGTGCCGTCGACCACGCGATGGATCGTGGTCGCCGGTGCGGTGACGTCGGTGGTCGTGTTCGCCGTGACGGCCGCCCTTCTCGAGGACCGTCCTTCGGGGGTCGACCTGGACGTCGAAGCCTCCGTGGCTGACCGGCAGAACCGTCTCCTCGTCCTGTCGATGAAGGCGCTGGCCCTCGGAAGCTCGGCTCGCGGTTCGTTGGTCCTGGTGGTCGCGGTGGGGGTGTTCTTCGCGGTGCGGAGAGCCGACTGGCGGCCGGGATTGCTGGTGGGCACGGCGTTCATCGGCGCCCAAGCCTCGACGGCGGTCCTCAAGGCAGTGTTCCATCGACCCGCACCCGCGGACTGGGCGGCGGGCGACCTCAGCGGGTCAGCGTTCCCATCAGGACACATGGTCCAGGCCGTCGCGGTGTGGGGCACCGTCGCGGTCGTCTTCGCGATCGACAGTTCTCGACGGACGAGGTTCCTTCTGATGGCAGGCACGTTGCTGCTGCTCGGCGGCACCGCGCTGTCGCGGGTGATCCTCCAGGCACACTGGCTGACCGACGTGATCGCCGGCACGGCGATCGGAGCGCTGTGGCTCGCGATCGTCGCGACCCTGGCCCACGTCATCCGGCCCGATCCTGTCCAGCATGCGGAGGGACTCGAAGCACTCTCGGGCCGTGAGCCATAACGAAGCCCGGACCCACCTGCACTCGGTACACTCGGACGCGCTGGTGGCGGCCTCGGCGATCCTGTCGGGTCTCCCATCGGCCCGGGCCAGGTAGCTCAGTTGGCAGAGCACGCGGCTGAAAACCGCGGTGTCGGCAGTTCGATTCTGCCCCTGGCCACGACGCACGAGCGGCAGACGCCGGATCGCCGCTAGTTGAGGATCTCGCGGCTGCGGATCTCGGCCCACCGACCCAGGACGCCCTGGTAGATGTCGGCGGCCGGCGTGTAGTCGTATCGCAGCAGGGCCGCGAGGGCCTCGTGGATGTCGCGCACGCTCCGGTCGTCGTCGAGCTCGTCCCAGGACATGAGATCGCTGAGCGAGGCGTAGTCCAGCTCCAGGATCGACTGGTGATCGAACAGCGCCATCCATTGATGCAGGTCCAGGATGTAGTCGCTGATCGGTCCGAGGTCCGCGCGCCGGAGCGCAGGGACCGCGTCCTCAGCCCTTCGCATCGCCTTGCGCAGCGTGGTTCGGTAGCGCAACCGCAGCCGGCCGTGCTCGTCCTCCCTCAGACGCCGCTCGGTGTCGTCGAACAGCACGAACCAACGGATCGGGACGTGCCACGGACTCTGGTGCACGAACGAGATCGCTCCGGGGTTCCGGCGGCGCATCCTCGCGAGCTCCCGACCGGCCTTGCGGGCGTCGGACTTCGGGACGAACCCGTCGGTGAGACCCTCGATCGGCGCCGAGTCCCGGAAGGCGAGCATGCCGGCCAGCACGCGCAGACGGATGCGCCACGGGCTCACGAACGTGCGGCCGTCCACGACGCGGATGTCCGCGTGCTCGCCGTCGGCCGGCGTGATGACGCCCAGACCGTTGGCACGCGTACGGTCGCGGTACCGGGCACGGATCGCCGGCGAACGTGATCCGTGCAGCAGGTACCGCTCCCAGTGGGCCTGCTCCTCCGCGCCGAACGTGTCGAGCGGCTGGAACACGCGCAGGAACGCCGATGGGATCATGTCCTGGAGTCTAGCCGCCTCGTCCATCCCCTATGCTCTCGGCCGTCGGCCGGGCAGGAGGTGAGCGTGAGCGCGGAGGTGGCGGCGGAGCCGGTGCGGCTGCTCGCGCCCGACGGAACACCGGTCGGAGACGTCGACGTTGGTCTGGACCCCGCCGGCCTTCGCGAGCTCCTGCGCTGGATGATCCTGGCCCGCCGGCTGGACCGCGAGTGCATCGCGTTGCAGCGACAGGGCGAGCTCACGGTCTACCCCGGCTT
>JALYMB010000186.1 GCA_030773935.1 Actinomycetota bacterium
GTGACGGGCAGGCCGAGCCGGTGCGCGGTCTCGGCGATCGCTGCGAGCTCGCCGTCGTCGGGCGTCGGCCCGGCCTCCGCGTTGAGCGAGACCTTGATCGCGGCGGCGCCGCGGCCCCCGAGTTCCCCGACGGCCCCTTCCGCGTCCTGGGGGCCCCGCAGCTCCCGGCCGGTGCCGGCGGGCGCCCAGCGATCGGCGGTGGGATAGCCGCCGGGGCCGGTCAACATGGGCCCGGCGGCGCGGATCAACGGACCGCTGAAGCTCGGGGATTCGGAGGCGTCGGCGAGCGGGAAGATCCGATCCGCCGGCCAGGCCAGGTCGCGGACGGCGGTGACCCCGCGCAACAGCACCGCCATGGGGTCCGCCAGCCCGATGTGGACGTGCCGGTCGGCAGCCGCAGCCATCAGGAACCCGGATGCCTCCAGCAGTTGGGTCCCCTCGGGAACCGGATGCGCACCGCCCACCGCGGTGATCTCGCCGTGCTCACAGTCGATCTGCACGGCGGCCGCGAGACGCCCGGGTCCCAGCCAGGCCAGGGGTGCACGGATCGCCAGGGACATGGCCGAACCCTACCGCGGCTCCGACGACGGACCGCTCAGGCGCCGACGCCGGCGGCACGCAGGGCCTTCAACTCCTTGCGGAGGTCGACGGCCTCGTCCCGGAGCCTGGCCGCGTACTCGAACCGGAGGTCCTTCGCGGCCTCGTGCATCTCGTCCTCCAGGCTCTGGATCAGGCGTTCCAGCTCCTCGATCGGCATCTCCGGTCTGGATCTGCCGTCCCGGCGCTGCTTCTTCGGCGTGGGAGCCGGGCTCCCCCCACCGAGCGAGAGCAGGATGTCGGTCACCGCCCTGCGGATCGTCTGCGGATCGATGCCGTGCTCGGTGTTGTACGCGATCTGGATCATCCGGCGTCGCTGCGTCTCCCCGATGGCCGCGCGCATCGAGTCGGTGACCTCGTCGGCGTACATCAGGACCGTGCCCTCGACGTTGCGAGCCGCGCGGCCGATGGTCTGCACCAGCGAGGTCTGGGAACGCAGGAACCCCTCCTTGTCGGCGTCGAGGATCGCGACCAGGGAGACCTCCGGCAGGTCCAGCCCCTCGCGCAACAGGTTGATCCCGACCAGGACGTCGAATTCCCCCAGACGGAGATCGCGGAGGATCTCGATCCGCTGGATCGTGTCGACCTCCGAATGCAGGTACCGCACCCGGATCCCCATCTCCACGAAGTAGTCGGTGAGGTCCTCGGCCATCTTCTTCGTAAGGGTGGTGACGAGGACCCGCTCGTGGCGATCCGCCCGGTTGCGGATCTCCTCCATCAGATCGTCCACCTGACCCTTGGAGGGGCGGATCTCGACCTCGGGATCGACCAGGCCCGTCGGCCGCACGATCTGCTCCACGACCCGGGTGGAGACCCGGAGCTCGTAGGCGGCCGGCGTGGCGGACATCTACACGACCTCGTTCACCCGTTCGCCGAACTCCTCGAACCGCAAGGGCCGGTTGTCGATCGCGCTGGGCAGCCGGAAGCCGTGCTCCACCAGCGTGGACTTCCGCGACAGGTCCCCCTCGTACATGGCGTGCAACTGCGGCACGGTGACGTGCGACTCGTCGATCACCACGAGGTAGTCGTCCGGGAAGTAGTCGAGCAGCGTGTACGGCGCCGTGCCGGCCGTACGGCCGTCGATGTGGCGGCTGTAGTTCTCGATCCCCGAGCAGAACCCCACCTCGCGCATCATCTCCAGGTCGTAGGCGGTCCGCATGCGCAGGCGCTCGGCCTCCAGGAGCTTGCCCTGGGATTCGAACTGCGCCAGGCGCTCATGGAGCTCCTCCTCGATCGAGACCAGCGCGCTCTTCATGCGGGCCTCCGACGCCACGTAGTGCGAGGCGGGGAAGATCGTGAGATCGACGATGTCGTCGGTGAGCAGCTCCCCGGTGAGCGGATCGAAGCGGCTGATGCGCTCGACGGTGTCCCCCCACCATTCGATCCGGTAGCCGGTCTGTTCGTAGGGCGGGAAGACCTCCAGGGTGTCGCCGTTGACCCGGAAGGTGCCGCGCGCCCGGCTGAGGTTGTTGCGCTGGTACTGGATGTCCACCAGCCGTTTCATGGCGAACTCCTGCGGGATGTCCGTGCCGCGGTAGGGACGCAGGATCTGGCCCTGGTACTCCTCGGGAGAGCCCAGGCCGTAGATGCACGAGACGCTGGCCACGATGAGGACGTCCTTGCGGCCCAGCAGCGCGGCCGTGGCAGCGTGACGCAGCCGCTCGATCTCGTCGTTGATCGAGGAGTCCTTCTCGATATACGTGTCGGTTGACGGGAGGTACGCCTCGGGCTGGTAGTAGTCGTAGTAGCTCACGAAGTACTCCACGGCGTTGTCGGGGAAGACCTGCCGGAACTCGTTGGCGAGCTGGGCGCCCAGGGACTTGTTCGGGGCGATCACCAGGGTGGCCTTCTGCACCTGCTCGATCACGTGCGCGATCGTGAAGGTCTTGCCGGTGCCGGTGGCGCCCAGCAGGGTCTGGTGCCGCTCCCCCGCCCGGATGCCCTCGGCCAGCCGGTCGATGGCGGCGGGCTGGTCGCCCGTGGGGCGGAACTCGGACGCGATGCGGAACGGGGGCACCCTCAGATTGTATGGCCGTCCGCCGACATGCCGGCTACAGGCGGCCGGCGTCGACGATGCGCTGGAGGAACCGCTTCGTGCGGTCCTCGCGAGGGTCGGAGAAGATCTGCGCGGGCGGCCCCTCTTCCAGGATCACGCCCTCGTCGAGGAAGCAGACGCGGTTCGCGATGTCCTTCGCGAAGCCCATCTCGTGCGTGGCGATCAGCATCGTCATGCCGCCGGTCGCGAGCTCCCGGATCACCTGGAGCACCTCGGCCACCAGCTCGGGATCCAGCGCGCTCGTGACCTCGTCCAGCAGCATGATCTCGGGCTGCATCGCGAGCGCCCGCACGATCGCCACGCGCTGCTGCTGCCCGCCGGAGAGCCGGTCGGGATACTCCCCCGCCTTGTCGGCCAGGCCGAAGCGGGCCAAGAGCTCGCCCGCCTGGGCCTCCGCGGTCTCACGCCCGGTGCCGACCACCTTCCTGGGCGCCAGCGTCACGTTGCGCAGCACCGTCATGTGCGGGAAGAGGTTGAACGACTGGAACACGATGCCGATCCGCCGCCGGACCGCGTTCAGGTCGGCGTCCGGCGCCGAGATCTCCTCGGAGCCCAGCAGGATCCGCCCGGCGTCGACCTCCTCGAGCAGGTTGATGCAGCGCAGCATGGTCGACTTCCCCGAGCCGGAGGCACCGATCACGCAGATCACCTCGTGCGGCGCCACCGTGAGGTCGATCCCCCGCAGGACCTCGAGGTCCCCGAAGGACTTGCGGACGCCCTCGAGCCTGATCGCGGCCACGGTCATCGGGCGGTCGTCGCTCCGCGTCGCTGCTGTCCTCTCGCGATGAGGCGGTCGGTGAACCGTGCGAGCGGGATCGTGATGAGGATGAACAGGAAGGCGGCCACCAGCAGGCTCGAGTAGTTGAAGGTCAGGTTCATGTAGATCTGCGCTGCGCGGAGAGCCTCGATCGCGCCAAGGGTCGAAACGAGCGCCGTGTCCTTCTGCAGCGAGATGAAGTCGTTCAACAGCGGCGGGATCACGCGGCGAACCGCCTGCGGCACGACGACGTGCCGAAGCGCCTGCAGCCTGGTGAGGCCGAGCGAACGTGCGGCGGCGATCTGGCTCGGATGGATCGATTCGATCCCTGCCCGATAGACCTCCGCCACGTACGCGGAGTACGAGAGCACGAGCGCGGCGATGCCGTAGACCTGCACGTCGTAGTGCGAGACCCCCTGCATCTGCAGTCCCGGCACGCCGAAGCCGAGCAGGATCACCACGAGCAGCAGCGGCACGCCACGGAAGAAGTCCGTGTACACGACGGCGACCAGCCGGAACGGGAAGAACACCGGCCCCGGGATCTGCCGGACGATCGCGATCACGAGCGCGAGGATCAGGATCAGGGGCTCGGCGATCATGAACATCTTCACGTTCAGGAGGAATGCCGACCAGATCGCGGGGGTGTTGTGCGAGCCGAAGAAGCTCTCCCTCATCGCCGTCCAGTCGAAGAAGCGCTCCCGAACCAGGTCGAACCCGGGCGACAGGTACAGGATCAGGCCGAGGACGAGGAAGAAGACGATCGTGCTGGCGGTCGAGACGAGAACGGCCCGGCGGTCCCCCAACATGCGGGACCCCCGGCTCGTGGGACGGGGGTCGGCGTCGGCGTCGGGACCGGGCCCGCTCACGCGCTACGTGGAGCTGATCGTCGGAACGTCGAGGTAGTCGGCCAGGTACTTCGTCTGGAGGTCGTCGAGCACACCTCCGGCCCGCATGTCGTCAAGGGCCGTGTTCACGCAGGTGACGAGCGGGTTGCCCTTCTCGAAGAGGAGCCCGAAATGCTCGCCCGTCGATTCGAACTGGCCCACGACGCTCTGGCCCTTGCCGGCCGAGTACGAGGCGGTGGGGAGGTCGAGCACGGTGCCGTCGATCTGCCCGTTCTTGAGTGCGGTGAGCGCGTCCGACGTGGAGTCGAAGACGGATGACTGCTGGGTGGGTTGGATCACGTCGTTGATGAACTGCAGGCTCGTCGTGCCGATCTGGGCGCCGAACTTGTAGTCCTTGAGGTCCGACACGCTCATCGCCGAGGCGATCGGCGTTCCGTCGTTCACGATCAGCGCCTGCGACACGTCGTAGTAGCTGTCGCTGAAGGTCACGACCTGCTCGCGCTCCGGCGTCACCGAGATCTGGTTGATGTCGAAGTCGAAGTCCTTCGGACCCGGGGCGTAGGACTTGTTGAACGGAACGGTCACCCAGTCCACCTCGTCCTGCGAGAACCCCAGTCGGTCGGCGATCTCATAGGCGACCGCGGACTCGTACCCCTTGCCGCTGGCCGGATCGTTCTTCAGGACCCAGGGGGGGTACGCCGGCTGGTCGGTGCCCACCGTGAGCGTGCCGGGGGTCACGAGGGTCAGGTTGTCCTTCGCGCAGGTGTCGGCCGTGGAGCCGCCCCCCGGCGAGGTCGTGACGATGGACGAGTCTGCCGCGCACGCGGCGCCCAGCAGCGCGAACGTCGCGAGCGCCACGAGCAACTTCCGCATGTCTCTCCCCCTCGGACCTGGTCGGATCGGCAAGGCCCGGTCCGGCGCCCGAGCCTAGCATCCCGGCTGTTACTTGCGGGGTTCCCAGCTGAAGAACCGGCTCGCGAGGATCAGACCGACGACGCCCCAGGCCGCGACGACCGCCAGGTCGCTCCACTCGAACGGGTACGCCCGGACACCGGTCCCCTGCAGCGTCACATTGCCCAGATAGCCGGCGCGCATCGCATCGGCGAAATGCTTCACCGGGAAGATGTTGCCCACGGTCGTGATCCACGCGGGCGCCCTGTCGGTCAGCGGGACGAAGATGCCCGACAGGAAGAGCAGCGGCAGGATCGTGGCGTTCACGATCGGGGGTGCGGCGTCGGCGTTGGGTATCACGGCGGTGAGCGCGAGCGCCATCGCCGCGAACGACAGCGATCCCACCACGAGGGTCACGAGGAACTCGAGCACCGGTCCGCCGGTCGGCAGGTCCGTTCCGTACGCCAGCTTGCCGAAGACCAGGGTGATGACGACGAGGATCAGGGCAACCAGCATCGAGTGCACGACGCGCGCGAACAGATAGGACCAGGACGGCAGGGGGGTGCCCCGCAACCGCTTCAGGATGCCCTGATCGCGTTGGAAGGCGGTCGTGATGGCGATGTTCGTGTACGTGGCGCTGATCACGCCGAACGCCGCCATGGCGGCGACGAAGTACGTCGCCTGATCGAGGACGAGGGGCACCAGACCGTGGCCCGGCACCGGCACCTTCGCGAACTCCACCTCGCCGGAGCCCAACAGCGCCGTGAAGATCACCAGGAACATGAGCGGGAAGACGAACGTGAAGAACGCCGAGGCCGGATTGCGCCAGAACGCCCTGTTCGTGTACCGGACCTGCCGCATCGACAACCCGAGGGTCCTCACTCCGTGCCGTCCTCGCCGCCGGTGATCTCAAGGTAGACGTCCTCGAGGCTCGGGCGTGTGACGTCCAGCGTCTCGAACCGTACGCCGTGCTCCAGCGCCCACCCGGTGAGCTCGTGCAGGGCGCGGGTGGGGTCGTGGGCCCTGACCTCGAAGGACCCGTCCCCACGCGATTCCTGACCCAGATCCGGCACGCCCTGGACACCGGCCGGCAGCCGGTAGCGGATCCGCGCCTGCATCGCGTCACGGCCGGCCAGCGTGTCGGGCGGGCCCTCCACGACGATCTCGCCCTTCGCGATGATGGCGACCCGATCGGCCAGGTACTGCGCCTCGTCCATGAAATGCGTGGTGAGGAAGACGGTCTTGCCCAGCCCGGTGAGATTCTTCACGATCTCCCAGGCGTTCCGCCGCGCGTTCGGATCGAAGCCGGTGGTGGGCTCGTCGAGGAAGAGGAGCTCCGGGTCGCCGGCGAGGGCAACCGCGACGTCGAGCCGGCGCTGCTGGCCGCCCGAGAGCTTGTTGACGCGGGTGTCGGCCTTCTCCCTGAGACCCACCATCTCGATCACCTCAGCGGTGGGACGTGGGTGCTCGTAGTAGCCGCCGTACATCTCGACGGTCTCGCGGACCGTGAGGAACGGGTCGACGCCGGTGGACTGCAGCACGATGCCGATCCGCGCCTTCAGGTCTCGGTCGTTGTCCGCGGGGTCGTGACTCAGGACGCTCACCTGCCCGTCGGTCCTGTCACGGAACCCCTCGAGGATCTCGACGATCGTGGTCTTCCCGGCCCCGTTGGGACCGAGCAGGGCGAACACCTCGCCGGCGTCCACGTGGAGGTCGACGCCCCGCACGGCCTCGAGATCGGCGTAGCGCTTGCGCAGCCCCGTGACCTCGATCGCGCTCACGTCCGGGAGGCTAGGCGCGGCCTCGTGCGAACGGCAACCGGGGCTCAGCCCGCGCCGAACCCCAACCGCTTGTCCACCACGTTGCGGAGCGGCTCGCCGCGCACCCATCGGCCGGCGTTCTCCACGAAGATCGCCACGACCGTCTCCTCCCAACCCCGGAAATCTCCGCACATGTGCGGGGAGATCACCACGTTCGGGAGGGACCACAGCGGGCTGTCGGCCGGCAGGGGTTCCTCGGCGAACACGTCCAGGCCGGCGGCCGCGATCCCGCCGTCGCGCAGCGCCGCGATCAACGCCGGCTCGTCCACGGTCGCGCCCCGGCCCACGTTCACGAACGTGGCGGAGGGCCGCATGGCCGCGAAGGCAGCCGCGTCGAACAGGCCGGTGGTTCCCGGAGCCAACGGCAGGGCGTTCAGGACGTGATCGGCCGTTCCCAGGGTCTCGTGCAGCCGCTCGATCGCGGTCACCTGGCCCAACTCGTCGTCGATGCGCGCCGTGCGACCGACGGCGGTCACCTGCATTCCCAGCGCTCGCGCCTTCCGCGCAGCGGCGCGGCCGATCGGACCCGGCCCCACGATGACCAGGCGCGAGCCGGCCAGTCGGCGCGTCTCACGATGCTCCCACCGCCGCTCACGTTGCAGCGCGAGCGTCCGCAAGGTGTCGGTGGTGAAGGCGAGCACCATGGCCAGCACCCACTCCGCGATCGGCTCGTCGAACACGCCGCGGGCGTTCGTCACTGCGACATCGCTCTCCACCAGCGCCGGGAACAGCAGGAGGTCGACGCCGGCCGAGGCGCTCTGGATCCATCGCAGTCGCTCGAACCGCGCCCAGGCCGACGGGAGCTGATCGCGGTCGGCGCGCCAGAAGTAGACGGCGTCGGTCTCCGGCGCCAGCTCGATCAGTTCGTCGGTTCCAGCGGCGTAGCGCAGCTCGACGTCGTCCGCTGCCGCCTCGATCCCCGGCGGGGGGTCGTCCACCTCCCCCAGGACGACGACGAGGGGCCCCGTCACAGCGCCATGCGTCCCAGGAATCCGGAGTCCTGCTCGTGCCACCAGGCCACGCCCTCCTCGTCCACCCGCCAGCACAGGAAGACGATCCGCCCCTCGCGCTCGGTCGGGAAGTCCACCAGTCCGCTCTCGGGGTCGCGCAGCAGGATGCCGCGCGCAGCGAGATCGGTGACGTCCTCGCGGAGCTGCCGGCTCGCCTCGAACCACTCGGATCCGGCCACCCCTCCCCCGTCGGCGGCCAGGGCGTCGGTGATGCGCCGACTGGCGGCGATCAGGGCCCGGCGCGACGCGCGGATCCTGGACAGCTGTCCCCGCAGGGCCGGCAGGGTCGCCTCCGCCTCCGCCGCCGTGTAGGTCCTCACGCCGCCTCCAGCACGCCGGGAAGATCGGTGAGGCGCCGGATCCGCACGCCGCTGAACGTGGGGTACCGGTCCCGGCGGTCGATCAAGACGGGGAACATCCCCAACGCCGCCGGAGGGTCCACGTCGAACTCCGGACTGTCGCCGACGAACGCCGCGTCGGCCGCGTCGACGCCCGCCCGCTCCAACGCCAACCGGTAGATCCGCGGGTCGGGTTTCTCGATCCCCTCGAGTCCGCTGATCACCCGGACGTGGAAGGCCTCCAGCACGCCCAGCTGTTCCAGCAGCCGCTCCAGCCACTCCTCGAAGTTCGAGACCACGCCGAGCAGCGTCCGGTCTCCCCGGAGCTCGCCGAGCACCGGCAGCACGTCGTCGAACAGAGCGTAGTTCGCCAGGTCGGTGAACTCGCGATGGAGCGTCTCGTGGAGTCCGTCGTCGGTGGGAAGTCCCAGGCCCCCCAGGAATCGCTCGTACACCGAGAGCCAGAACGCTCGGGAGCGCGAGGGGGAGGTCGTCCACAGCTCCTGATCCCGAGCTGCCTGCGAGAAGCGTTCGGAGACGTGATGGAGCTGCGCGTGGACCGCCTCCACCCCCACCGGGAAGCCCTCGCGCGCCAGCACGTCGGCGAACAACTGGGGGAACGAGGGGTGCGCGTGGACCAGCGTCTCACCGGCGTCGAAGAAGATCGCGCGGAACCTCACGCCGCGGATGATACCGATGGGCGACGCAGGGCTCCGCCGGCGTTCACACGCCTCCGGCGCGCGATGCCAGGTGCGTCCAGAGCTTGTCGACCTGCGCCTCCAGCTCGGCCTCGGTGCCGTCGTTGTCCAGGAGCACGTCGGCGACCGCTGCCTTGTCCTCCAGCGGCATCTGAGAGGCCATCCGGGCCCGCGCATCGGCCTCGTCCATGCCCCGGGCGGTCAACCGGGCGATCCGCGTCGGATCCGACGCCGAGACCACGACCACAACGGGGAGCTCGTCGTGGGCGCCCGTCTCGATCAACAGGGGTGACTCCACCACCACCACGCGGTCGCTCCCGACCTCGCCCGCGATCCCCTCTGCGATCCGCCCGCGCACCTCCGGGTGCACGATCGCCTCCAGCTCCGCGCGCCGGACGTCGTCGGAGAAGACGCGTGCGGCGATGGCCGCTCGATCCAGATCGCCGGAGGGCCCGACCACCTCGGAGCCGAACAGAGAGACCACCCGGTCGAAGGCTGCCGTGCCCGTGGCGAGCGCCTCCCGGGCGAAGAGGTCGGCGTCCAGGATCACCGCCCCGCGCGCCGCCAGCAGGCGGGCGACCGTGGACTTTCCCGATCCGATGCCGCCGGTGAGGCCGACGAGCAGCATGACGCGCGCCCGGGTGGGGCTAGTCGCGCCCCTCCCGGCGCTTCAGGTCGGCCAGGATCGACTCCAAGGAGACGTCTTCCTCGGCCGCGGCCGGCTCGGATCCCGTCGGCGCCGGCTCGGCGGGCGCGGCC
>JALYMB010000187.1 GCA_030773935.1 Actinomycetota bacterium
GGCCGAGACCGGCCTGGGCGCCGCGCCCGACGCGTTCGTGGCGCTCGGCGCCGACCTGGCCGGCGCTGCCCTCGGGGGCCTCGAAGGACGAGACGTCGTGGTCGTGGGCGCCGGGCAGATGGCCGCTCTCGCCGTCAAGCACCTGCGCCGGCGTGGCGTGGGGGCGGTGCGGATCCTCAACCGCTCGCTCGAGCACGCGAGATCGCTCGCCGAGCGCACGAACGCCTCACACGGGGACCTGGACGCCCTACCGGCGGCGCTCGCACAGGCCGATCTCGTCGTGAGCGCCACCGGAGCGGCGGGAGTCGTGGTCACCACCGATGCGGTGCGCGGCGCCCGGCGGGACGGACGGCCGCTCGTTCTGGTGGATCTCGCGGTTCCCCGCGACGTCGACGCGTCCGTGGCGGCGCTGCCCGGCGTGCGCCTGGTGGATATCGTGACCCTGCGCGAACACCTGGCCGACCACGACGACGAGACGGCCGGCGAGATCTCGCGCGCACACGAGATCGTGGCCGAGGAGGTGCATCGCTTCGTGATCCGGAGGCGGTCGGACGCGCTGGCCCCGATCATCAAGGCGCTCCGCATCCGGGGCGACGAGGTGTTGCGAGCGGAGTTGGAGCGTCACGCCTCGCGGCTGGACGACCTCACGCCCGACGAGCGTGCCGCCGTCGAACAGCTCGCGCGCGGCATCGTGGCGAAGCTCCTGCACGATCCGATCGTGGAACTGAAGGAGCGCAGCGAGCCCGGCACAGAAGGCGCGCATGCAAGGCTCCTCGCGGACCTGCTCGGCATCGATCTCGACGATCCGGGGTGACGGCACTGAAGATCGGCACCCGTAATTCCAAGCTGGCGCTGGCTCAGGCCGAGGAGGTACGCCGGTCGCTCGCCGTCCACCATGTGAGCGTCGAGATCGTTCCCATGACGACCTCCGGCGACGAGGGCGCGACGGTCGCCGGCAGCCCGCAGGGACTCAAGGGGTTGTGGATCGACACGATCCTCGATGCCCTGGACAACGAGGACATCGACCTGGCCGTGCATTCGGCCAAGGACCTCCCGGCCGAGGAGGACGACGGCTTCGTGATCGCGGCCGTGCCGACACGGGCCGAGCCATGGGACGTCCTGATCACCCGCGAGCCCGGCGCGCTGCCCGAGGGCGCGGCGATCGGGACGTCGGCGCTCCGCCGCCAGGCGCAGCTGCTGGCGGGATTCCCCGGCGTGACCGTGCGTGACCTGCGGGGCAACGTGGACACGCGGCTGCGGAAACTGGCCGAGGGCGAGGTGGACGCTGCCGTGCTGGCGGCGGCCGGGCTCGAGCGGCTCGGCCTCGCGCCGGCCCATGCCCTGCCGCTGCCGCTCACCGTGATGGTGCCGGCCCCCGGGCAGGGCTGCCTGGCCCTGCAGTGCCGCGACGACGATGACCACACGCGGGAGCTGCTGGCACCGCTGGATCACACGGCGTCGCACGCGGCGCTGGACGCCGAGCGCTCGGTGATGTGGCGCGTGGGCGGTGGCTGCGCGCTCCCCCTGGGCGCATATGCGGAGCCGATCGAGGGTGGCCTGCGCCTCACGGCGGTGATCGCCGTCCCCGACGGCAGCGAGATCCTGCGGGTGGAGCGATCGGCCGAGACGCCCGAGGGGGTCGCCGCGCTGGTGGCGAAGGATCTGATCGACGGCGGCGCCGAGCGGATACTGGACGAGGCCCGGGCGACGTGACGAAGCCCTTGGCCGGCCGCACGGTGCTGGTGACCCGCCCCGCCGATCAATCGCTGGAATTGGTCAAGCTCCTTGACCGGTTGGGCGCCCGCTCCATCGTCGCCCCCGCCATCGGGATCGCCCCGGTGCGCTCGGCCGCACTCACGCGCGCGTTGCGGGAGCTGGCGTCGGGGGAGTACCGGTGGGTCACGCTCACGAGCCGCGCAACCGTGGACGTCCTGCGCGACCGGCTCGGCGGGCCGCGCGACGTCCGCGCGAAGGTCGCGGCGATCGGCGTGGGCACGGCCGAGGCCTTCCGGCGGTGGGCGCGGCGAGCCCCGGACCTCGTGCCGAGGACGTTCACCACGGTCGCGCTCGCGCGCGCGTTCCCCCGCGGGAATGGCCGGGTGCTGTGTGCCCGGGCGGATATCGCCCCCGAGGGCCTGGAGGATTCCCTGGCGGCGAAGGGCTGGTCGCCAACCCGCGTGGACGCCTACCGCACCCGGATGCCACGCACCCTGCCGCCGGCGGCCCGCGAGGCCCTGCGTCGGGGCGAGGTGGACGCCGTCACGTTCACCAGCGCCTCCACGGTCCGCGGGTTCGTGGGCGCGCTGGGCGCCGTGAAGGGCGCGCCGAAGGTCGTCTGCATCGGCCCAGTCACCGCGAAGGAGGCCCGCGCCCACGGGCTCACGGTGCACGCGGTCGCGAACCCCCACACGGTGGAGGCAGTCGCCGCCGCCGTACAGCGCGCGCTCGGCTAGATCCACGCGTCGCGAAGCGCCCGGAGGGTGTTGCCGCCGATCGCCGCCCGGACGTCCTCGTCGCTGTAGCCGTGCGCGACCAGCCACCGCACCACGTTCGGGAACTCCGAGATGTTCTCCAGCCCCTCCACGTACGGCGCGCGCGGATGCTCACCCTCGTCGCCGGCGTCCATGTGCGCGGCGTAGGCCTCGTGGAACCCGACGTGATCGCCGAAGACCGTGTCCGGTCCGAACGTGACGTGGTCGATCCCGACCAGTCTCACGCAATACTCGAAGTGCTCCATCACCGATTCCAGCGAGTGCAGCGGATGCTTCTCGGTGAGGGTGGTGTGCGGCGCGGCCTCGATGCCGATCACGCCGCCGGTGTCGGCCACGGCCTTGATCACGTGGTCGGGCTTCATGCGGGGGATGTCCCAGAGCGCGCGGGCGCCGGCGTGGCTGATGAAGACGGGCTTCGATGACTCCTTGCAAGCATCGAGCGCCGTGACGTTGCCGGCGTGCGAGACGTCGACGGCCATGCCGAGCTTGTTCATCCTGCTGACTGCTGCACGGCCGAACCGCGTGAGTCCGCCGTCGGTGACCTCCTTCAGGCCGCCACCGAGGGCGTTCGACTCGCTGTAGGCCACGCCCATCATCCGGACGCCGAGGCCGTACAGCACGTCGAGACGGTCGACCTCGTTCTCGATCGGCGTTGCCGACTCCATCGCGGGGATCATGGCGATGCGTCCATCGCGATGCGCCCGTTCGATGTCGTCCACCGTGGAGCCCACGAGGACCATCGACTGGTGCGCGACGTCGGCCAGGTGCATGCCGAGGTCGTGGATCGCGTCGGACCACTTCCACCCCATCTTCGAGGTGATCGTGCCGGTGCCGTCCATCATGTTCTCGAAGACGGCGTCGAGGCCGGAGACGGCGAGTCCCTCGTACCCGTAGTGCTCGCGGCCCTCGCGGACGTACGCGTCGTTGTCGGCCAGATCGGACGGCATGATGCCACAGTGGTCGTGCAGGCTGATCGCGATCGACGACCCGAGGATCGCGCGGGCGCGGGCGTCCTGGGGGAAGTCGAGGGGCAGCACGAACGGCTCGACGCGTCCGATCTGCGGCGCGAGGTCGAAGTCGGTGTAGTCCGTGCCGGCCTCCAGATAGGAGAACGACCGGTACCCGTCGTACTGCTTCGCTCCCCCCATGCGCGCCCCTCCCCCGTCGGCGGGACAGACCCTACAGCGCCGCGTGGCGGCGGGTGTCAGGATGGCGGGTGTCAGGATGGCGGCTGTCAGCCCGTTGACGCTCCACCGGGGTCGAAACCCACGGTGACATCAGCGAGACTGACACGTCGGCGCGTGGGGAGTGCAGTGAGTCTGACTGACACGCGTCGTCGGATCGCCGACGTCCTGGTGTCAGAGGGCGGACGGCGTGCGGGGTCGGCCCGGATCGGAACGACCCCACCTCAGGTCCTACAATCCTCACCATGAGCTTCCCGCAGCAGCGCCCCCGCCGGATGCGCCGCACCGCCGCCCTCCGCTCCATGATCCGCGAGACGGAGCTGGCACCGCACCACCTGATCGCACCCCTGTTCGTGAAGGAGGGCATCCCCGAGCCGGTGCCGGTCGCCAGCATGCCGGGTCAGTTCCAGCACACGCTGGAGTCGCTGCGCAAGGAGGCCGTAGACACCGCCTCGCGCGGCGTGCTCGGCTTCATGCTCTTCGGCATCCCCGCGAACAAGGACGCCGAGGGCTCCCAGGCCTGGGCTCCCGACGGCATCGGCCAGCGCGCGATCGGCGTGCTGCGCGAGGAGCTCGGTGATGACACGGTGCTGATCAGCGACCTGTGCCTGGACGAGTACACCGACCACGGCCACTGTGGCGTGCTCACCGAGACCGGCGAGGTCGACAACGATCGCACGCTCGAGCTGTACCGGCGTGTGGCCGGCGCGCAGGCCGACGCGGGCGCGCACCTGGTCGCGCCCAGCGGCATGATGGATGGACAGGTGTCGGCGATCCGCGGCGCGCTCGACGACGCGGACCACACCGACACCGGCATCATGGCGTACGCGGCGAAGTTCGCGTCCGCCTTCTACGGACCGTTCCGGGAAGCCGCCGAGGGGGCGCCGACGTTCGGCGACCGCACGGGCTACCAGCAGGATCCCGCGAACGCCGAGGAGGCGCTTCGAGAGATCCGGACCGACATCGCCGAGGGCGCCGACATCGTGATGGTGAAACCGGCGCTGCCCTACCTGGACGTCCTGCGCGGCGCGAAGGACGAGACCCGCTTCCCGATGGCCGCGTACCACGTGAGCGGCGAGTACGCGATGGTCAAGGCCGCCGCGCAGAGCGGCTGGCTCGACGAGCGCCGCAGCGTTCTGGAGATCCTCACCTCGATCCGGCGCGCCGGCGCCGACGTGGTGCTGACCTACCACGCGAAGGACGCGGCCGAGTGGCTCGCGCAGGGCTGACGGCGCCGCGCCCGAGCCCTGCCCGATGGCGAGTGAGCCGCGCCCGTTAGCATCTCCGGCATGACCCGGTCCGAGGAGCTGTTCGAGCGCGCGCAGGCGGTGATCCCCGGCGGCGTCGACTCACCGGTCCGCGCGTTCGGGGCCGTCGGCGGCACGCCGTTGTTCGTGGCGTCGGCGTCGGGCCCGCGGTTCACCGATGTCGACGGCAACGACTACATCGACTTGGTGCAGTCATGGGGCGCGAAGCTGTTCGGCCACGCGTGCCCCGAGATCGTTGGGGCGGCCATCCTGGCGGCACGCCGCGGCACCTCGTACGGGGCGCCGACCGAGCTCGAGGTGGAGCTGGCCGAGCGCCTCGTGGAGGCACTCCCCTCGATGGAGTTGGTGCGTCTGGTGAACAGCGGCACCGAGGCGGTCATGAGCGCGATCCGGCTGGCTCGCGGCGTTACCGGCCGGGACAAGATCCTGAAGTTCGAGGGCTGCTACCACGGGCACTCGGACTCGCTCCTGACCGCTGGAGCCGGCAGCGGCCTGTCCACCTTCGGTATCCCGGCCTCGGCAGGGGTCACCGAGGGCGCCGCCCGCGACACGCTCACGGTTCCCTTCAACGACCTCAACGCCGTGCACGCGGTCTTCGCCGAATCGGGGGGCGACATCGCGGTGGTCGTCGTTGAACCCGTGGCGGCGAACATGGGCGTGGTGCCTCCGGAGCCCGGCTTCCTGGAGGGCCTGCGGGAGATCTGCACGCAGCACGGCGCCATGCTGCTGTTCGACGAGGTCATCACGGGGTTTCGGATCGCGTACGGGGGGGCGCAATCCCATCTCGACGTCCAGCCGGACCTCACCGCGGTCGGCAAGGTGATGGGCGGCGGGTTCCCGTGCGCGGCGTTCGGCGGCAGCCGCGACGCGATGGAGCAGCTCGCGCCCACCGGCCCCGTGTACCAGGCAGGAACGCTCAGCGGGAACCCCGTGGCGGTGGCGGCCGGTATCGCCGCGCTGGATCTGGCGAAGGAGCGGGACCCCTATCCTGGACTCACGGGTACGGCGGAGCAGCTCACCGCCGGACTGGAGGAGTCGCTGGCCCGCAACGGCATCCCCACCACCATCAACCGGGAGGCCTCGATGTTCAGCGTGTTCTTCGCCGCCGGCCCGGTGCGCGATCACGCCGACGCGAAGGCGGCCGACCATCAGCGGTACGCGCGCTTCTTCCATCACATGCTGGGGCGCGGCGTCTACCTTCCGCCCTCCGGCTTCGAGCTGTGGGCGCTGTCCACGACGCACGGTCCCGACGAGATCGCCGCCGTGCTCCACGCGGCGGCGTCATTCAGCGGCTGAGGCACGGAGCTCTCAGGCGTCAACCGGATCCGGACGCACCACGTCCCCGGAGACGGTCGGTTCCCCGGGGACGTGATATCTCACCGCCAACGGTCACGCGGCCCCGAGCTGCTCCTGCTCCCCCTCGTCGGGCTCCGGCGTGATGAGGCGGATCGTGTCGGACTCGGCCGCCTTCTTCTTCGGTGGTGTCCAGGCCGGCTGCGAGTCCGTGATGCCGAACAGTTCCCACTGCCGCATGTGCATTCCCCTCCCGTGGCAGGCCATACCACGGTAGGCCCGGCCGAGGCGGCGGAGTATCGCCGGACCGGCCCATTCCTGGCAGACCCGGGCGGGGGACGAGCCGTGGACCGAACGCAGGGGACCGGCCGGGCCATCGGACGTCCTACGTCAGGCGGGCAACCGTCCGGCGATCGGCGGAGGCGTGCAACGTTCGGGCGGCTTGGTGGGACGATGCCTGTGAGCAACCGAAGCGAGTTCGAGCGAGAAGGAGGTCCTCCATCGTGGCGACCGAACAGGCGACGTTCGCGGCAGGGTGTTTCTGGGGCGTCGAGTACGTGTTCCTCAGGGTCCCGGGGGTGGTCGAGGCCGTCTCCGGCTACACGGGAGGCTCGACACCTGACCCCACCTACAGGGAGGTCTGCTCCCACACCACGGGTCACGCCGAGGCGGTGCTGGTGACCTTCGACCCCGCCGTCGTGACCTACGAACAGCTGATCGAGGTCTTCTGGGCCATGCACGATCCCACCCAGGTGAACCGCCAGGGCCCCGACACCGGCGACCAGTACCGCAGCGGGATCTACACGCACTCCGAGGAGCAGCAGCGGATCGCGCTCGCCTCGCGGGAGCGGGCGCAGGACCGGTTCGCCCGGCCGATCGCCACGGAGATCCTGCCGGCCAGCACCTTCTACCCGGCCGAGGACTACCACCAGCGGTACTACGAGAAGACCGGCCACGAGCCGTACTGCCACGTCGTGCCCGTTGGAGTCCTGCGAGATCTCGGCCTCGTGACGGCCTAGCGCGAAC
>JALYMB010000188.1 GCA_030773935.1 Actinomycetota bacterium
TCCTGCACGTGAGCGGCTGGACCCAGGACGACTGCGCGGCGGTGGCGACCAGGAACCGCGAGCACGCTCGCGGCAATCCGAGGGCCTCGTATGCCAACGTCGTCGACGGCTCCCCCACGTTCGAACCGCTGACGGCCGACCAGACCGCGGACAGCGCCGACGGCTGCGTGGTGCTGGTGCTGGCGGCCGAGGACGTGGCCGGCGACGGCGCCGTGTGGGTGGACGGCGTGGGCTGGAACCAGGACGCGCCATCGCTGGAGAGCCGCGACTGGGACCGGGCCGCGGCAGCGATGCGTGCGGCCGAGACGGCCTACGCTCGAGCGGGTGTGGCGCCCTCGGCCGTGGACCTGGCCGAGGTCGACGACACGTTCGCGTTCAAGCAGCTGCAGCACCTCGACGCGGTGGGTCTGCAGGCGCTGGATCCGGCGCGCGTGAACCGCAGCGGCGGCGCGCTGGGCGAGGGGCATCTGCACGAGGCGAACGGACTGGCGCGCGCGCTCGCCGCCGTCGAGCACCTGCGCGATGGCGACGGCACCACGGCGGTCGTGCAGTCCTGGCGCGGCGTACCGAGCAGCTCGGCCGCCGTCGCCGTGCTGCGGACGGGGGCTGCGTAGGTGGCGAAGCGCGTGGCCGTGATCGGCGCCGGCATGACCCGATTCGTGCGCCGCGCGCAGGAGACCGGCAAGGAGCTGAGCTGGATCGCCGCGAAAGCGGCGCTCGACAGCGCCGGGATCGGCCTCGATCGGATCGACGCCGTCTGCGAGGGCACCGCGCCCGACGCGTTCGACGGCGTGCACCGCAAGGGCGACTACCTGGCCGACGGCAGCGGCGGATGGGGCAAACCGTACATCCGCACCTATGTCGGCGGTGGCACCGGCGTGTTCGTCCCGATCCAGGGCTTCACCACGGTCGCGTCCGGGATGGCCGATGTCGTGCTGGTGGTGGCCGAGGAGAAGATGTCGAGCTGCCAGCCGCATCCGCAGGGCGCGTTCCTCACGATCTTCGACAACATCATCGAACGGCCGCTCGGCCCGAACCTGCTCTGGATCTTCGCGCTGGAGATGCGCCGGTACATGGAGGCGTACGGCCTGGACAAGCGCGACATCGCGGCGGTCGCAGTGAAGAACAAGCGCAACGCCGCCGGCCATCCGTCGGCGCTGCTGGGCCAGGCCGACATCACGGTCGAGGACGTCCTGAACAGCGAGGTCCTGGCGGACCCGGTGCAGCGTCTGGACGTCTCGCCGATCAGCGACGGCGCCGTCGCGCTGGTGCTGGCCAGCGAGGACGTGGCCGGCTCGCTCACCGACGCGCCCGTGTGGATCCAGGGCGTGGGCTGGAACCTCGACACCACCTACTGGACGAACCGCGACCTGGCCTACCCGCAATACGTGGAGAACGCGGCACGCATGGCGTACGACATGGCCGGCGTCACTGAGCCGCGCAAGCAGATCAACATCGCGGAGCCGTACGACCCGTTCGACTACAAGGAGCTGCACCACCTGGAGGGCCTGCAGCTCTTCGACCGGGGAAAGGCGCCCGAGGCCGCGGCGGCCGGCGTCACGCAGCGCGACGGCGATCTCCCCTGCTGTCCCAGCGGCGGCCTGCTGGGCGTCGGCAACCCGATCGCAGCCGCCGGCCTGATGAAGGTCGCGGAGCTGTTCTGGCAGCTGCGCGGCGAGGCCGGCGCGCGGCAGGTGCCCGGCACGCCCGAGCGCGGCGTGGCCCAGGCCTGGGGCGACCTGATGCAGGTCGGCACGGTGGTCGTGCTCGGCACCGAGGGCGGGCCCGCGACGACCGCCACGCGTGAGGCGCAGCCGCCCCCGTCGCCGCGGGCGACGCCGCTCAGCGACGCCGAGTTCCGCGAGGCGCCTGGCGCGGTGGATGACGTGCTGGACGTCACGTACCGGTGGGACGCCGGCGAGGCGATGGGCGCCTTCCTGGAGGCGATGTCCGAGGGCCGGATCGTGGCGACCGTCTGTGAGCAGTGCGGCCGGACGCTGGTGCCGCCGCGCAAGTTCTGCGAGCGCTGCTTCCGTCCCACCGACCGCTGGACGCAGGTGCCGGACACCGGCACCGTGCAGACCTTCTCGATCTGTCACGTGCGGTGGGACATGGTGCCGCTGGACCCGCCTGAGATCCCCGCGGTGATCCGCCTCGACGACACGAGCGAGGGCGGGTTCCTGCACAAGCTGGGCGAGGTGGAGCCGGGCGACGTCCGCAGCGGCATGGAGGTGGAGGCGGTCTGGAAGGCCGCCGCCGAGCGAGAGGGATCGATCCTCGATATCGCGTACTTCCGTCCGCGCGGAGGGGGGAGCTGATGGCACGCGTCGTCGCCGGGGATCTGCCGGTCCGGTTCCGGTACACGCCCGGCGTGGGCGCCACCGCGTTCTTCGAGGCGCTGCGCGACCGCGGCGTGCTGCTCGGCTCGAGATGCGAGTCCTGCGGCGTCACCTACCTGCCGGCCCGCGTGTTCTGCGAGCGATGCTTCGCCGAGCTCCGGGCCGACACGGAGTGCGGCCCCGGCGGCTCGGTGGAATCCTTCACGGTCGCGCACGTGGGGATCGACGGCGAACCGTTGCCCGAGCCCGTTACGTGGGCCACCGTGAAGCTGGACGGCGCCGACACGGTCATGGTGCACCGGCTGCTCGACACGACCGCGCCCGAGATCGGCATGCGCGTCCATGCCGTGGTGCGCTCGCAACGAACGGCCTCGATCGCCGACCTCGAGGGCTTCACGCCCGAGTAGCTGCGTTTCGGGACAGGCCCCTCGCCCACTTCAACCTGATATCTCGTGTGTTCGATCCTCGAGATCCGAACGCAGGAGCAGGCTCACCCAGGAACGGTACGGTCGCCATGCCTCCGCGATCTCGATCAGCCGCTCGATCGGGGAGGCCGGGTCGAGCCCATACGCATCCGCCATCGCGCGATGCAACCGCCGCTCGTTCCGAGGGAAGTGGTCGGGATCGCCCGCTCCTCGCACGAGGATCAACTCCGAAGAGAACTCTCCGATGCCGGGAAGGCGGCGGAGCTCCGCAAGGGCCTCCTCACGTGGGGCCGACCGGAGCCGCTGGGCATCGAGCTCCCCCGCGAGGGCGGCGCGAGCGATGGCATGCAGCTGCTCGACCTTGCGTCCGAACAGGCCCCGGAAGGTGCGTATCGAGGCGAGCTTCCTCGGAGCGGGAAACGCATGCAGCCGCTCCCCATGAACGTCGACCCCCTCCCCGCGCTGTTCGGCCATACGCTGCTTGATGCCGGCGGCCTGCGCGATCCGGATGCGGTGGCCGATGATCGTCCACGCCGCGGCCTCGTAGGGAGACCCGAACAGGACCGGGCGCAGCCCCGGGTAAGAGCGTTGGAGCCGCCCCACGACGGGGTCGCGCCGGCCAACGGCCGCGAACCCGGATCCGTCGACGTCGAGCGACAGGATGCGAGCGATCTGGGCGCGGGCCGCCGTCCGATCGGCGGTCCCAACCACATCGGCGATGACCGTCCTGTTCGTCTGGCGTATGCAGACCCCGACGGGCTCCCAGGTGCCCTCGACAGGGAACGCGAGGTGGCGGTGGTCCGGCACCGATCCCGCATACGCGGCTGGGGTGAACCCTTCGAGGAACCGGGTGCCGGCCTCGAGCGAGAACGGGCCCTGCGGTGTGATGCGAAAGCTCGCCATCCAGCACTCTCCGCACTCTGGGTCGGTAGGCGGATGAGGCTACCGCTCCGGAGGCGTCTAGGCTGTGGGAATGGACTTCGATCTGACGCCGGAGCAGGCGGAGTTCCGCGACGTCGTGCGGCGTTTCGCCGAGGAGGTCGTCGCGCCGCGCGCCGACGAGGCCGACCGGGCCGCCGAACTGCCGATGGACGTGGTGAAGCGGATGGCCGAGCTCGGCCTGTTCGGCCTTCCCTTCCCGGAGGAGCACGGCGGGTCGGACGCGGACGCGGTCACGGTATGCCTGGCCATCGAGGAGCTCGGACGCGTCGACCAGTCGATCGGCATCACGCTGTCGGCGGCCGTCGGGTTGGGCGGTGGCATGGTGCACCGCTTCGGCTCGGCCGAGCAACAGGAGCGGTGGCTCGGTCCGATCGCGCGCGGCGACATCCTCGCGTCGTTCGCCCTCACGGAGCCGGGCGGCGGCACCGATGCGGCCGCGGCTCGCACCACGGCGCGTCAGGAGGACGGCGGCTGGGTGCTCGACGGCACGAAGGCGTTCATCACGAACTGCGGCACGGAGATCAGCGGCCTGCACGTCGTGGCGGCTGCCACCGAGCCGGGCGGCGGGACGCGCGGGCTCTCCTGCTTCCTGGTGCCGGCCGACACGCCGGGGATCACGGTGGCGCCGCCCTACCGGAAGATGGGCTGGCACGCGAGCGACACGCACGAGCTGGTGTTCGAGGGCTGCCGCGTGCCGGAGGACGCGCTGCTCGGCGAGCGGGGCAGCGGCTTCCCGCAGTGCCTGTCGGTCCTCACCGACGGCCGGATCTCGGTGGCGGCGCTCGCCGTCGGGTCCGCGCAGGCGTGCCTGGACCTCAGCGTGCGGTATGCCTCCGAGCGCGAGGCGTTCGGCCGCACGATCGGCTCCAACCAGTCGATCCAGTCCAAGGTCGCCGACATGCACGCGGCGACGGAGGCCGCGCGGCTGCTGACCTACCGCGCCGCGTGGTTGAAGGACCAGGGGCGTCCGCACACGGCGGAGGCCTCGATGGCGAAGCTCGTGGCCAGCACGACGGCCGTCGACTGCGCCCGCGAGGCCGTCCAGATCCACGGCGGCGCAGGCTTCATGGAGGAGTCCCCGGTCGCGCGCTTCTACCGCGACGCCAAGGTGCTGGAGATCGGCGAGGGCACCAGCGAGATCCAGCGGCTGATCCTCGCGCGCGAGCTCGGCCTCCCGAACGCGATCGGCTGATCCGTCCATGCCGGCCGGCGCCTACAGCGTCCTGGGCCGGGGAGGCTCCGTCGAGGGCACCGAACAGTTCCGCTGCGCGCCCGGCCCGATGGGGTGGCGGTACTTCAGCGAGGTCGACACGGCCGAGCCCGTCCAGCACCACGAGACGATCGACGTGGCGGTGGACGCGGACTGGCGTCCCATCCGCCTGCGCATCGACACGGGCGAGCACGACCTCCTGCTCGAGGCCGACGGTGACCGGCTGACGGGCTTCCGCGACCGGCGGCCGATCGAGACGCCGTGGCACCCGGAGATGCACCTGGACTACCTCTCGCCGGCGTTCAACGCGATCACGGGCAAACGCCTGACTGCCAGCACGGAGATCGAGGTGGTCTTCGTCGACCCGTACACGCTGGAGCCGCACGTCGTGCATCAGCGGTACGAGCTGTGTGGCGACGAGGAGGTCGAGACCCCGGTGGGCGTGTTCGCCGCAACGAGGTGGACCTACACGGCCGACAGCGGGTGGACCTCCGACCTGTGGTGCGCGCAGGACATCGTGGTTCGCTACGACCGGCTCTTCCGTCTGGAACGCTACGAGGCGGGAGCCAGTGGCCCCCGCCCCTTGTGAAGCGCGTTCAGCGGCTCAGCCGACCTTGTGAGCCTCGACCTCGACCTCGATGTTGATCTTCTTGCTGACGAGGAAGCCACCCGTCTCGACGGCCATGTTCCAGGTCATGTCCCAGTCCTCGCGGTCGACGGTGGCCTTCGCGGAGGCGGCGAACATCGGTGCGCCGTTCATGTCCGGGCCCCAGCCCAGGTACTCGCCCTGGAACGTGACCGGGTTCGTGATCTCTTTGATCGTGAGGTCGCCGTCGATCTCGAACGTGTCGTCGCCCGTCACGCGCACGGCGGTGCTGCGGAAGTTGAACGTGGGATGGTTCTCCAGGTCGAAGAAGTCCCCGCTCTTCAGGTGCGTGTCGCGCTGCTCGAAGTGCGTGGTGACGCTGCTGGCCACGACCTCGACCTGCACGGAGCTGGTCTCCGGGGTGTCCCCCAACTCGACGGTCCCGGTGAACTCCGTGAAACGGCCTCGCACCTTGCTGATCATGTGCCGGGCCACGAACTCGATCGTGGTGTGGCTTGGGTCCAGTTCGTACTTGCCGGCGGGCGGCAGCGTGGTGGTGGTCTCTACCTGGGACATCCGGTCCTCCCTCGATGCGGGCCGCCCTCGCGGCGGCCTCCTACCCTTGTGCGAACGAATCCTAAGGTACTATGTATTCCAGAGTTGCTGTCGTTCTGCAACCCCGCAGCTCAGCGGCGGTAGGCTGCAGCCCTTCGACCCGAGGGATACCCACGGATGGCATCAGACGAATCCCCGATGTGCCAGCATTTCCAGCGGGCCGCCGAGCTGATCGGCAAGCGGTGGAACCCGCAGGTGGTGCGCGCCCTCCAGTCGGGCGCGACCCGCTTCGGCGAGCTCCGCAACGGCATCCCGCAGATCTCCGACGCCCTCCTGTCCGAGCGGCTCAAGGCCCTGGAGGCCGAGGGCATCGTGACGCGCACGGTGACGCCCGACACGCCAGTCCGCATCGACTACCGGCTGACCGAGCGCGGCCAGGATCTTACGAAGGTGATGGACGAGCTCGGCAGGTGGGCCGAGCGGTGGGCGACCGCCTGAGGACTACGCGCCGTCCAGCAGAGTGAACAACGCGCTGTGGTCGAGCTCGCCGCCGCCGGACGCCACCAGCTCGTCGAGCTGACGGGCAACGGCCTCGAACGCCGGCACCGCGGCGCCGACGCCCCTCGCGGTGCCCAGCACGATCCGCGCGTCCTTGCGGTGCAGCCGGGCGCGGAAGCCGGGCTCGAACGCCCGGTCCAGCATCCGCCGGCCCTGGACC
>JALYMB010000189.1 GCA_030773935.1 Actinomycetota bacterium
TCCCCAGACGTGCGAACAACACCCGGCCGTTCGCATCCGCGATCGCCGCGCGTGCCTCCCGCGCCGTGATCTCCGACAGCAGCCTGCGCTCCTCGTCCGGGGGCCCGGTGACCCGGTCGGAGGCCACCACGATGTTCACGTCGGGGATCCGATCGGGGGGCACGCTCGCGCGGATCAGGTTCGCCGCCTGTGTGGCCGCGAACGTGGTCGCATCATCACCGGAGTCCACGCGCACGACGATCGTCGCATCGGCCGGGGTCCCGGCGACGTACCGGTTCAGCACCTCCAGTTGGGTGATCTGCCCCTCCGTGGTGAACGGAGTCTGACGGGCCCACGCGATGAACGCTCCCGCCATCATGGTCACCACCAGTACCGCGCACGCGCTGGCGGCCAGGCGCGGACCGGCGCGTGAGGCCGCGAGCCTCCCGTACAGCCACACCGTCCCGAATCCGGCCAGGATCGGCACCGCGTACCCGAACGTGATCAGACGGTCGGCCGGGAACAGACCCGTTACCAGTCCCACCGGGATGCCGGCCACGATCACCAGGAGCCATGCGCGCAGGATGCGACCTCCGGTATCGCGGGTACGCAGGGAGCCTGCCGCCGCGAGCGGCAGGGACACCCATTGCACGTAGCGCGTCCATCGGTGCACGAACCGGTCGGCGTAGGCGCCGCGCACGAGATCGCGGAGCCCGGCGTGCCGAAGGAATCCGTCGCGCGAGGTGTCCCCCGACAGCCGTGGGGGTCCGATCAGCATCGACACGAGTCCGGCTCCCACCACCGCCGCGGCACCGCCCACCGTCCAGGCGATCCGTCCGAACTCCCGACCGTCTCCGCGGACGACCAGGGCCCAGCCTGCGACCAGCAGCAGGGTCGCCGTGCCCGGCACCAGGAACTGCGGGTGCGCGAGCCCGGCGCCACCCAGCAGCAACACCGCGGCCACCGTGGCCCGCCGACGCCCCACACTCAGCGCCGCGCACGCTCCCAGGAACCCCACCGCGAACAGCAGGTTCGACAGGTAGCCCGCCACCAGATGCACGGCGAAGGTCCCTGCAAGCACGCCCCCGAGCACCCACACCGGTCGCGAGGCGCCCTCGCACATCCGTGCGAACGCGCACGAGGCCAGCCCGACCGCGACGCCCGCTGCGACCTCCATCCCGGCCGTGGCCGCCACGGGCGACAGGTGCAGCGTTCCGGCCACCGTCAGCATGAGCGCGGGTGTCCCCGGCCGCTGGCCGACGACCGACAGCCCGTCGTGGCCCGCGGCCCGCATCCACCAGAGGTAGACCGGTGCGTCGGGGCCGACGGGGAAGCGCAGATCGTGGGCGACGAACAGCCACAGGAAGGAGACCAGCAGGAGCACGGCGACTCCCGCGAGCCAACGGATGTCGGAGCGCGCCGGCCGGCTCGTGTGCCTACCCCGACGCCGAGAACGTGCCGGTCGCGCCCACGGACAGCGCCAGGCCCGCCGCGGTGCTGCCGTTCAGCCGTCGGCAGATGAACCTTCCCGTGAACGAGCGCTCGACCGCGGTGTCGATCGTGATCGTGCATTCGCCCGCCGAGGAGTTGAGCGCCACCTGCTCCGCGCCGTCGCGCACCAGCAGCCCGAGCGACAGGGTTGTCGAGGTGTCGAACGCCCCGATGAACGAGTCGCCGGTGATCCCCAGGGTCTGGAGGCCGTCGGTCCACACCACGGCGATGGATCCGGGCGGCGGCGAGTACACCGCGGGCGACGCCAGCATGAGCAGCGGGACGTCCCCCGTGATGTCGCCCTCCAGCCGGATCGAGGCCGTGCCGACGCGCACCGTGCCGGTCGCGGCGCCCGCGGAGGAGGTCGGGAGCCCGCCCGGAACCGACGATTGCAGGCTCGAGGCTGGGCTCGCGGGCGAGCTCGACGCGGAGCCGGCGGCTGGGGGCTCCGGGTCGTTCCCGCATGCGGCGGCGAGCAGTCCCAGGGCCAGGAAGGCCGCGAGCGGTGTCTTCATTCGCAGGATCGCCGACGCTCCCTCTTCGGGTCGGCTGACTGTAGCGCACGGGTGCGGATCCGCGACGGCGGCACAACGGACCGTCGCGAGGCCGCTGGTAGCCTTGCCCGATGCTCGATCGGGAGCTCGTCGAAGAGGTGCTCGTCGCCGCTCGGCGGCGTGGCGGGTCGCTCGCGGAGCTCTTCGTGGAGGAGCGCTCGAACACCTCGGTACGTCTGGACGACGGCAAGGTCGAGGAGCTCACCACCGGCCTGGATCGTGGCGCGGGCGTCCGGGTGGCGCATGGAACGAGCTACGGCTACGCCTTCTCGAACCGCCTGGACCGCGAGGCGCTGCTGCAGGCCGCCGAGGCCGCGTCGGCGGCTCTCACCGGCGGTGCCGCCGGCAAGATCGTGGATCTGCGCGCGTCCGAGCCTGCGGCCGTGAACCGGGCGGAGCGCCCTGCCGCCGACGTGCCGTCAGCGCAGAAGGTCGCCTGGCTGGAGGAGGTGAACGACGCCGCGCGCAGCTTCGATCCTGAGGTCGTGCAGGTCGTCGGGGTTTACGGGGATTCGCTGCAGCGCAGGCTGATCGCCACCTCCGACGGACGCTGGGTGCAGGAGGACAGGCCCCGGATCCGGCTGGTCGCGCAGGTGATCGCCTCGCGCGGGGAGGACAACATCCAGACCGGCTTCGAGGGGCCCGCGGCCTGCGCCGGCGTGGAGTTCCTGGACGCGAACCCGCCGCGGCTGGTGGCCCAGATCGCGGCGCGACGCGCCGTCACGATGCTGGATTCGATCCCTGCCCCGGCCGGCGAGATGCCGGTGGTGCTCGGCCCCGGCTGCGGGGGCGTGCTGTTCCACGAGGCCGTGGGTCACCCACTGGAGGCCGATGCCGTGGACAAGGAGGCGAGCGTCTACCGGGGAAGGATCGGCGAGACGCTCGCGTCGCCCCTCGTGACCGGCGTGGACGACGCCACGATCGCGAACGCCTGGGGGTCCTACGCCTACGACGACGAGGGATCGCCGTCGCAGCGCACCGTGCTCTTCGCCGAGGGCGTGCTGCAGGGGCTGCTGTACGACCGCCTGCGCGCGGAGAAGGACGGCGTGGCCAGCACCGGCAACGGTCGGCGGGAGTCCTACGCCAATCCTCCCGTACCCCGCATGACCAACAGCTACATCCTGAACGGCACCTCGAAGCCGTCCGACATCCTGGCCGACACCCCGCGTGGCGTGTACGTGACGGCCATGGGCGGGGGCCAGGTGAACCCCGCCACCGGGGACTTCGTGTTCGGTGTCGCGGAGGGGTTCCTGATCGCCGACGGTGTCGTGGGCGCGCCGGTGCGCGGCGCGAACCTGATCGGACGCGCCATCGAGGTGATGCAGGCCGTGGACGCCGTGGCCGACGACTTCGACACGTGGGAGGGCATCTGCGGCAAGGACGGACAATCCGCCCCGGTGGGCAGCGGCTCGCCCACGATCCGCATCTCGCGCATGACCGTGGGGGGCACCGCTGGCTGATCTCGGGGATCTCACACGGGCGGCGGTCGAGGCCGCTGCGGGCGAGGAGGCCGTCGAGGCCTACGCCGAGGAGTCCCGCCGTACGGAGGTCGACGCGCTGCGGGGGGAGGTCGAGGGGCTGACCTTCGCGGAATCCCGGGGCGTCGGCGTGCGGCTGATGAGCGGCGGCCGGATGGGGTACGCGTACGCGGCGGACCCGTCGCCCGACGAGGTGCGGCAGGCGGTGGCGAGGGCGCGGGAGAACGCCGCGCTGGCGACCCCCGACGAGTTCAACGTGCTGCCGGCCGTCGAGGCGTTCGAGCCCATGCCCGAGGTGTTCCGCGCCTCGCAGGCCGATATCCCCACCGACCGCAAGGTGGCGCTCGCGCTGGACCTGGAGCGCCGGGCCGTCCAGACGGATCCCCGCGTGACCAAGGTGGACATGGCGCAGGTGGGCGACGGCGTGGCGCGGGTGGCCATCGCCTCCACCACCGGGATGGCTGCCGAGTACGCCCGCACCGACGCCTGGGCGGTGTGCGTGACGCTGGCCGTGGAGGGCGACGAGACGCAGACCGGCTTCTCGTACCGGATCGCCCGCGAGCTGGGGGAGTTGGGGTGGGAGGCGGTGGTGGACGAGGCCGTCGAGCGCGGTGTGCGGATGTTGGGCGCGGTGAAGCCCTCCACGGCGAAGGTCCCGGTGGTGCTCGACCAGTTCGCCGGTATGACCTTCCTGGGGGTGTTGTCGGGAGCGCTGTCCGCGGAGGCGGTGCTGAAGGGCCGTTCGCTGTTCGCGGGGCGTGCGGGCGACCGGATGGGTTCGGCGCTGGTGACGTTGGTGGACGACGGCCGCGTGCTGGCCGGCCCTGGCGCCTGCCCGTTCGACGACGAGGGGGTACCGTCGCGACGCACGGAGCTGTTCACCGACGGCGTGCTGAACGGGTTCCTGCACAACACCTACACGGCCACGCGGATGGGCGAGGGGGTGCGGTCCACCGGAAACGCGCAGCGGGGAAGCTACCGCGGGGGGCCGGGGGTGGGCACCACGAACTTCTACCTGGAGGCCGGCGACCTGCCGGTGGCCGACCTGTACCGGCGAGCCGAAGGCGGCGTGCTGATCCAGGACGTGAGCGGGGCGCACTCGGGCGCGAACCCGATCACCGGGCAGTTCAGCGTGGGCGCGACGGGTCTGCGGATCGGCGCCGGCGGGGAACTGGGCGAGCCGCTGCGCGAGATGACCATCGCCTCCACGCTGCCCGACATGCTGGCGGGCGTCAGCGGCGTCGGCGACGACCTGCGCTTCTTCTCCTCGGTCGGAGTGCCGAGCATCCTCATCGGCGAGATGACCGTCGCCGGCGTCTGAGGCGATCGGACCATGGTCTTCGACCGGCCGTTCTCCTCGACCGGCCCTTCTACAGACCGGCGGCGGGGCGGATCCCCAGCGCGATCACGCCCAGGACCAGCGCCGCTACGGCGAGGCGGTAGATCATGAAGATCTTGAAGTCGTGTCCCCTGAGGTACTTCAGCAGCCCCCAGATCACCAGGAACCCGCTGACGGCGCTGGACACGAATCCCCACAGGAACTCGGTGCCGTAGCCCTGGAACCCCGTGTTCAGCAGATCGAGCCCTTTGAACAGGCCCGCCCCCGCGATGATCGGCATGGCCAGAAGGAACGAGAACCGCGCCGCGGACTCACGGTCCAGCCCCATGAGACGCCCGGCGGTCATGGTGACGCCGCTTCGCGAGACGCCGGGCTGGAGCGCCAACGCCTGCGCGAGTCCGAGGATCCCGCCGCGCCGAACCGTGAGGTCGTCGATCGTCTTGTCACTGGGTGCGGCCCGGTCGACGGCGTACAGCACCACACCGAACAGCGCGAGCATCACCGCGATCAGCCACGGCTTGCCGAGCTTCTCCTGGATCACGTCCTCGAACAACGCACCGGCGATCGCGCCCGGGATCGTCCCGACGACCAGCGCCCACGCCAGGCGCTGATCCACGGTGGTGACGGACCGCGCCCTGAGCGACTGCCCGAACGCCACCAGGTAGCGCCAGACGTCGCGCCGGAAATACGCCAGCGCCCCCATCAACGTGCCCACGTGCAGCGCCACGTCGAAGGTCTTGTTCAGGTTGGGATCGTTGAGGATCGACCAGTCGAACAGCCACGGCACCAGGATCAGGTGACCGGAGCTGGAGACGGGAGCGAACTCCGTCACTCCCTGGGTTAGGCCGAGGACGATGGCCTGCAGGATGCTCACTGGACGGTCCCTTCCGCGATCGCGTGGCCCGGGTGGGGCCGCGCGATACTAGCCGCCCGCCGGGGCTGCCGACGGCTCTCCCGCGATCACCCCCTCGTCCGCTCCCGCGATCGTCACCGAGAGGTCACCGAACGCGCCCGCGTACGCGAGCCGCTCGGCCTCGTCGGGGCTCACCAGGAGCACCAACCGTGGCGCGTCCGACGGCGCCCCCGACA
>JALYMB010000190.1 GCA_030773935.1 Actinomycetota bacterium
ACCTGGATCCGGTCGCTGGGGGTCAGCTATGCCCTGGGCGTGGACGGCGTGAGCCTGTGGATGGTGCTGCTCACGACGTTCCTGTTCCCGCTGGCGATCCTGGCGTCGTGGAAGGTGGACCGGGACGTCCGGCTGTTCATGACCACCCTGCTGGTCCTGGAGTGCGGCGCGCTCGGGACGTTCGTCTCCCTTGACCTCCTGCTGTTCTTCCTGTTCTTCGAGGCGATCCTGGTCCCGATGTACCTCATCATCGGCGGGTGGGGCGGCGATCGCCGGGTCTACGCCGCGGTCAAGTTCTTCCTGTACACGATGGCCGGCTCCGCCTTCCTGCTGGCGGCGATCCTGTTCATGTACGCACGGTCCGGGTCCCTCGCCGGTGGAGCCACCTTCTACCTGCCGGATCTGATGAGGCTCGCGCTGCCGGCCGCGACCGCGCGCTGGCTCTTCCTGGCGTTCCTGGTGGCGTTCGCGGTGAAGGTCCCGATCTTCCCACTGCACACGTGGCTGCCCGACGCCCATACCGAGGCGCCCACCGCCGGCTCCGTGATCCTGGCGGGCGTGATGCTGAAGGTCGGCGCCTACGGCCTGATCCGGTTCAACCTGGCGCTGTTCCCCGAGGCCTCCCGGCACTTCAGCGGGTTCATCTCGGTCCTGGCCGTGATCGGGATCGTGTACGGCGCGCTGGTCGCGCTGATCCAGACCGACATCAAACGGCTCGTCGCATACTCCTCGGTCTCGCACCTGGGCTTCGTGGTGCTGGGGATCTTCGCGTTCACGAACCAGGGCGTGGCCGGTGGCGTGCTGCAGATGGTGAATCACGGTCTGTCGACGGGCGCTCTGTTCCTGCTGGTGGGCATGGTGTACGAGCGCACGCACACACGGGACCTCGGGAGGATGGGTGGCCTGGCCAGCGTGACCCCGTGGCTCACCGGGGCGTTCCTGTTCGCGGTGTTCGCCTCCGCGGGTCTGCCGGGTCTCAACAACTTCGTGGGCGAGTTCCTGGTGATCGTGGGCTCGTTCAGCGCGAACATGGCGTTCGGTGCCATCGCCTCGACGGGGGTGGTGCTGGGCGCGATCTACCTGCTCTGGTCGTACCAGCGCATGGCGTACGGGCCCGTGCGCGAGGAGCACCGGTCGCTGCCCGACGTGAGCGTGCGCGAGGTCGCCGTGCTGGCCCCGATCCTCGCGCTGCTGCTGGTGTTCGGCGTCTATCCGAGGATCCTCACCGACCGCATCGATCCCACCACGCAGGCGGTCGTGCAGCACGTGGATCCGGATCACCCCGTCGACGCGGCGACCCCGATCGGAGTCGCGGCGCAGGAGGCGGCCCCGTGATCGCCGCCGTTGCTCCCGTGGTGCCGATCCCGGCTCCGCACATCGAGTGGCTGCCGATCATGCCCGAGGTGATCCTCGTCGGGGCCGGGTTGGTCACGATGCTGTACGAGGCCTTCGCGTCGCGGTCGGAGCGCGGCGTCCACCTGGTCCTGTCGCTGGCCGGGCTCGGCGGCGCCGCGTACGCCGCCTACGCCCTGTGGGACCGGACGGGCGGTCCCACGGTCCTGGGCGGCGCGGTGGCGGCCGATCGCTACGCGGTGGTGTCCAGGCTCCTGCTCCTCGCGATCGCCGCGATCGGCCTGCTCTTCGGCACCCACTACTTCTCCCGCACGCCCGAGCACGAGCGGGGGGAGTTCTACCCCCTGGTGCTGTTCGCGACGGCCGGCATGACCCTGATCACGGCCGCCGCCGACCTGATCGTGATGTTCCTGGCACTGGAGATCCTCTCGCTGGCGCTGTACGTGCTCACCGGCTTCTCCAGCCGTGTCGAGTCCAACGAGGCCGCCATGAAGTACTTCCTGCTGGGTGCGTTCTCCAGCGCCTTCTTCCTGTACGGGGTGGCCATGGCCTATGGCGCCACCGACAGCACCCGCATCGCGGCGATCGCCCACGCGCTGGCCGGTAGGACCGACAGCACGGCCCTGGCGATGCTGGCCTTCGTCTTCCTCGTGGTGGGTTTCGCGTTCAAGGTGGGAGCGGTGCCGTTCCACATGTGGACGCTGGACGTGTACCAGGGCGCCCCCACACCGGTGACCGCGTTCATGGGCGCGGCCACGAAGACCGCCGCGTTCCTCGCCCTGATCCGGGTGCTGGACGTGGCGTTCCAGCCGCTCACCTGGGATTGGACCCCGGTGGTCTGGGCGCTTGCCGCTGCGTCGGTCGTGGCGGGCAGCATCCTGGCGATCGCCCAGACCGATGTGAAGCGGATGCTCGCGTACTCGAGCATCGCACACGCCGGGTTCATCCTCACCGGTCTCACCGCAGCGAACCAGGACGGGATCGGCGCGGCCATGTTCTACCTGGTCTCGTACGCGGCGATGGTCCTGGGTGCCTTCGGGATCGTGATGCTGGTGTCGGTCCGGGGCGAGGAACGCACGAGTCTGTCGGCCTACACGGGCCTGTCCAGGCGGCGCCCGCTCCTCGCCGGACTGATGACCCTGTTCCTGCTCTCGCTGGCCGGAATCCCGCCGACGGCGGGCTTCATGGCGAAGGTTGGCGTGTTCGGCGCGGCGATCAGGGCGGGCCACTGGCCCCTGGTGCTGATCGGCGTGCTGTCCAGCGTCGCGGCCGCCTTCTTCTACCTGCGCGTGATCGTCCTGATGTACATGCACGAGCCGGGGACCGCGGCCGTGGGCCCGGAGGAGCGGGATCCTGCGTGGCTCGCGCACGCCGCCCTCGTGGTGCCCGCCGTCCTCACGCTGGTGTTCGGGGTCTTCCCCCAGATCGTGCTGGGCGTCCTTCAGAAGGCCGCGGTTCTGACGTGGTGAGCCCGACGCGTGCGGGTCGTCTCCCGCTAGGCTGGTGCGCATGAGCCGCCGCGTGATCCCCGGGCTGGAGGCTCCCGACGCCACGCTGGAGACGGAGATCCGAGGCCGGCTCGACCTGGTGGAGCGGGAGCTCGAGAAGTCGGTGCACGTGGAGTCCTCGGGTCTGCTCACCGAGACCTCCTCGTACCTGATCGCGGCGGGCGGCAAGCGGTTCCGAGCCATGCTGGTGCTGCTGGCCGGCTATCTGGGCGACCCGAGCGACCCGCGCCTGATCTCGGGCTCGGTCGCCATCGAGCTGGTGCATCTGGCCACCCTGTACCACGACGACGTGATCGACGAGGCCGATGCCAGGCGCGGGGCGCCCAGTGCCAACGTCCGCTGGGACAACACGGTCGCGATCCTGACCGGCGACTTCCTGTTCGCCAGGGCCTCGGAGATCTCCACCGATCTGGGCACGGACGTCTGCCGGCTCCTTGCCCGCACGATCGCCGTCCTGTGCGACGGGCAGATCCGCGAGGTGGACAGCTCCGCCAAGGTGGATCAGCCGGAGTCCAACTACCAGGAGATCATCCGCCGGAAGACCGCCTCGCTGATCGCCACGTCCTGCCGGCTCGGCGGGGTGCTCTCGGACGCGACGCCCGAGCACACCGACACGATCGAGCAGTTCGGGGACGCGCTGGGCATGGCCTTCCAGCTCTCCGACGACATCATGGACATCACCGCGAGCCAGCTGGAACTGGGGAAGGAGCCCGGCTCGGACATGCGGATGGGCGTGTACACCGCGCCGGTCCTGCATGCCCTGGCCCACGGGGAGCGGCGCCAGGAGCTCGCGCGGCTGTTGCAGCACGGCCCGCCCGACGGTGAGCCGCTGGACCGGGCCCTGGAGATCATCCGCGCCGACGGCTCGATCGAGCACGCCCGCCAGGCCGTGACGTCCGAGGTGGTTCGCGCGAAGACCTTGGCGCGCAGCCTTCCCGAGGGCAAGGCGCGCAGCGCGCTGATCCAGCTCGCCGCGTTCCTGGCGGTCCGCTGCGGGGCGGAGCATGGGGTGTGAGCGCGCTGCTAGAATCCGCGCTCGGACAGCTCGGGAAAACCTTCACAAGCATGGCAACCACCTATTACGGGTCCTATGCGGTCGTCCTCGCGGTCCTGATCGCGGGGACAGGCCTGGTCGCCGTGGCCTTCGGCGCCGCGAGGCTCATCGCACCCCACCATCCGACCCCCGGCAAGCTCACGACCTACGAGTGCGGGATCGATCCTGTGGGCGAGGGCTGGTCGCAGAGCCAGGTCCGCTACTACATCTACGGCTTCCTGTTCGTGATCTTCGACGTGGAGAGCGTCTTCGTGTTCCCCTGGGCGCGGGTGTTCGTATCGCTCGGGTACACCGCGGTCGTCGAGATGGCCATCTTCATCGCGATCTTGGCGGTCGGACTGCTCTACGCCTGGCGCAAGGGGGTGCTGGAGTGGGCCTGATCACGGAGCGGACGCCCCTGCCGAAGGTCCAGCCCGTGAAGTTCATCCTGAACTGGGGCCGCCGGTACTCCCTGTGGGTCATGAACTTCGGCCTGGCGTGCTGTGCGATCGAGTTCATCGCGGGCTCGACCGCCAAGCACGACTTCATCCGGATGGGGGTGATCCCGTTCGCGCACGGGCCTCGCCAGGCCGACCTGCTCGTGGTCGCCGGCACGCTCACCGACAAGATGGCGCCGGCGCTCAAGCGCGTCTACGACCAGATGCCCGAGCCGAAGTACGTGATCTCGTTCGGCTCCTGCTCCAACTGCGGCGGGCCGTACTGGGATTCCTACAGCGTCACCAAGGGCGTCGATCAGATCGTCCCGGTCGACGTGTACGTGCCCGGGTGCCCCCCACGACCCGAGGCCCTGATCCACGGCATCGTGAAGCTGCAGGAGAAGATCAAGTCCGAGGACATCCAGGAGAAGTTCAGTGGCCGACTCACCCCACCCCCTGCCGGTCCCTGACGTCGAGTCGCGGCTGCGGGCGCGCTTCGGGGACGACATCCTCGAGGTCGCCGAGCAGCACGGCCACGCGGTGGCCTCGGTTGCGGCACCTCGCTACCACGACCTCTGCCGCTTCCTGCGCGACGAGCCCGGATTCGGCTGCGACTTCTGTGATTTCACCTCGGGTGTGGACCTGGGCGCGGAGCTGGGGTTCGAGGTCGTGACGCACCTGCATTCCACGCAGCACCACCACAACGTGCGCGTGAAGGTCCGTCTGCCCCACGAGGATCCGTCGCTGCCAACCGTCTCGGACCTCTGGGCGACCTGCGACTGGCACGAGCGCGAGACGGCCGAGATGTTCGGGATCCGGTTCGAGGGACACCCGCACCCGGTGAAGCTGCTGCTGTCGGAGCCGTTCGAGGGTCACCCTCTCCGCAAGGACTTCCCCCTCATGTCGCGCGAGGCCAAGCCCTGGCCCGGTGCCGCCGAGGGCGAGGAAGAGGAGGAGGAGGAATGACCGGCCTCCTGGCCCGGATGGACACGTCCATCTTCGACCAGTGGTTCGGCGGCTTCTGGGTGCCGCTGATCCTGAAGACGCTCGTGGTGATGGGTGCCTTCCTCACGATGCCGCTCGTCGTGGGGTACATGGAGCACAAGGTGCTGGCCCACATGCAGGCCCGGCTGGGCCCCATGGAGGCGGGCGGGTTCCACGGCTGGGCGCAGCTGGTCGCAGACGGCGTGAAGTTCATCCAGAAGGAGGACGTCGTACCCGCGGCCGCCGACGGCGCGGTGTTCTCGCTGGCGCCGGCGGTGGCGTTGATCCCCTACATCGCGCTGTTCGTGGTGATCCCGTTCAGCGACTCGCTGTGGGCCGTCAACCTGGACGTGGGCATCTTCTTCGTGTTGGCCATGTCCAGCGTCTCGGTGATCGGGGTGCTGATGGCCGGCTGGTCAAGCGCCAACAAGTTCTCGCTGATCGGGGCCCTGCGGGCGGCCGCCCAGCTGATCTCGTACGAGCTGCCGCTGGTGCTTGCGGCCGCGGCCGTCGTCATGCAGGCGGGAACCCTCTCGCTGGTGGGGATCACCCAGTCCCAGCACGACCTGTGGAACATCGCCCGACCATGGCAGTGGATCGGCTTCCTCGTGTTCATGATCGCGTCGCTCGCCGAACTGACCAGGCCGCCCTTCGACATGCCCGTCGCGGACTCGGAGATCATCTTCGGCGCCTACACCGAGTACACGGGATTGAAGTTCGCGTTCTTCCTGCTGTCGGAGTACGGCGGGATCGTCGCGCTGTCGGCGGTCGCGTCGGTGCTGTACCTGGGCGGGTACAACGGCCTGCCCGGGCTGCCGTTCATCCCGCAGGCCTTCTGGATGCTCGGCAAGATCGGCGCGTTGTCGTTCGTGGTGATCTGGTTCCGCGCCACCTACCCGCGCCTTCGCGAGGACCAGCTCCAGCGCTTCTCCTGGTTGCTGTTGATCCCGCTGTCGTTGGTGCAGATCCTGCTGGTCGGCGCCATCAAGGTCTGGCAGGCATAGGAGGGGTATGGCGACCGAACCGACGGACCACCCGGATCAGATGACCTCCGGCCTGGGCGGGGGACTGCTCAAGGGTCTCGGCGTGACGATGAAGACCATGCTGACGCC
>JALYMB010000191.1 GCA_030773935.1 Actinomycetota bacterium
GGCCTGGACCGTCCGTGCGAGCACAGCTTGATGGCCGGCGTGCACCCCGTCGAAGAACCCCACGGTGACCACGCTTCGTTCGACACCGAGCGGCAGCGAATCGACACCGTGCAGGCGCTCCATCCAGCGAAGCGTAGCGGACGAACGCAGACCGACCGCCGAAGGTATGTTCGGCGCATGCTCGCGGTGGCGGGCGACTCGGACCGGATCGATCCCAGCCGTGTGCTTCCGCGTCGGCGCTCCACCGTGCACGGGATAGGCTAGCGGTCTGTGCTCACGAACCATCGCCGCGCCTTCTGGTACTCGCTCGCCCTGCTGCTCTCGATGGCCGTCGTGTTCCTCGCGGTGGGACGCCATCCGGCGGGCGATGCCCCGGCGACGACCGTCCTCATCGTCGGCCGCTGGGATCTCGCCGTCTTCCACGCTATGGACGACATCCGCAACACGCCCCTCACCTGGCTCGCTCGGGCGCTGAACGTGATCGGGGGCGGTGTGGTCACCATCCCTCTCCGCATACTCGTCGCCGTGTGGCTCGCGTTCCGCCGGCGTTGGCGGGCGTTCGGGACGTGGGTCCTCACGTGGGTCGCCGCCGAGATCCTCCTGACCGCCGCCAAGGCCTTCTTCCACCGCGGACGCCCGCCCGGGCCCATGGTGGCAACCACCGGGTTCTCGTTCCCATCCGGGCACGCGGTCGCGGGCGCAGCAACGGCCGTCGCCTTGGTACTGGTGTTGCTCCCGGCGGGTCGCGCGCGCCGGCGGTGGGAGATCGCAGCGGTCGCGTTCGCGTTCGTGATGGCACTCTCGCGTGTGTACCTGGACGCGCACTGGTTCTCCGATGTCGTGGCGGGAGTGCTGCTCGGGGCGGGGGTGGCGCTCGGCTCGGCTGCGGTGGCGACCGAGGTGCGCGACATCGCGGTGCGCCGGCGAGCCCCGGCCGACACGGCGGCGGACGGTCCCGGCGGCTGACCGAGCAGCCCCACCGGGGCATCACGATGCGGTCGCGGTCGCTCTCTCGCCTGTTCTGTCCGTTCCCGACGACGGCTCCTTGCGCCAATCCTGCTTACGCTGCCAGATCAGGTAGGTGAACGCCCCGAGTGGGATCTGGATGCCGTACGTGAGCGCGCGAAACAGCAGCACCGCGGCGACCACCTGCGACTTGTCCCCTCCGGCCGCGACCAACCCGCCGATGTAGCCGAGCTCGATCACCCCCAGCCCGCCGGGGGTGATCGGCAGGGCGCTGATGAGCCGACCGAAGGCGAACACGGACAGGACCTGGAGGGCGCTGACTTCCTGCTCGGAGATGCCCACGTGGCGCAGGGACAGCAGCAGGATGAAGTAGAGGGCGAGGTGACTCACGACCGTCGTGAGCGTGATCCAAGCCCACCGCGCCGCCACGAGGTCGATCGTCTCGCGACGGAAGCGCATCGCCGCCTCGCCCCAATTCGACACGGGGGGCCGGTGTACGAGCTTCAGGAGCGACGACACGATGCGTCCGAGTCGGTCGCCGATCCGCCGCGCGAACGACTTCTTCCACAGCATCAAGCCGAACAGCACGAGGGCCACGAGCAGCACGACCACACCGATCACGGCCGCAAGGACCAGGGCGGATGTGAGCTGCCCGGTCGCTGCGAGGAGCCCGAGCGAGATCACTGGCAGCCCGAGCTTCATGAAGATGTTCCAGATCCCGGTCACCAGCACGTAGAGCGAGATCGGCCCCTTCTCGAACCCCCAGGATCCGAGGATCGAGTACGTGAGCCCGACGCCGATCGCGCCGCCGGCCGGCAGCACGTTCGAGACCGAGGTCGTCGTCTGCGTCACCACGGCGGACTGCCCGAGCGTTAGACGAGGCAGCGCTGCCATGTTCGCCCACCAATACGTGAAGAGGTTGAAGATCGTGAAGGCGACGAGCGACGCGAGCTCGAGCGACGTCATGCTCGTGATCGTCTTCCAGACCGCGGAGTAGTCGGCGATCTTCGGGATCGCGAAAACGAAGATCCCCACGACGACGACCACGGACAGGACGGTCTGAACGATGCGCTTCACGGGCCAGTGCCGGGAGCGCGCCTCGGTCGAGGATCCCGTCAAGATGCGGGCGAGCCTAGCAGCTCACGCGCGCGCGACCCTGCCGGCTCTCCTCGTGCGGGATCTGGGGCAACAGGTAGGTCAACCCCCGGCCGGCGCGAGGATCATCTCGGGCCGGGCCTTCGCGCCATCGTCCCGGTAGATCCCGATCAGCCGATCCTGCGGACCGTACACCCCGTACGGTCCCTCGATCCCTGCCGGCCCGAGGATGCGGCCGTATCCGGCTGCCTCGGCCTCCTCCGGCGTGAGATCGACGCGCGGGAGGTGACCGACGGCACGGTCGAGGGGAACGACCGCCCCTGGCACGATCC
>JALYMB010000192.1 GCA_030773935.1 Actinomycetota bacterium
CTACGCGGGCTGGGCCGACAAGCTCGCGTATGCGTTCCCGGGATGAACGCCGCGGCCGATCGGCGTTGCGGGGCAGATCATCCCGTGGAACTTCCCGCTGCTGATGGCCTCGTGGAAGCTCGCGCCCGCCCTGGCCGCCGGCAACACGGCGGTGCTGAAGCCCGCCGAGACCACACCGCTCACGGCACTCCTGCTCGCCGAGGTGCTGCAGGACGCGGAGCTCCCGCCCGGCGTGATCAATATCGTGACCGGCGCGGGGGAGACCGGCGCGGCGCTCGTGGAGGCGCCCGTCGACAAGATCGCGTTCACCGGCTCCACCGAGGTGGGCAAGCGGATCCGGAAGGCGGTCGCCGGCACCGGCAAGCGTCTGACGCTCGAGCTGGGCGGGAAGGCGGCCAATATCGTGTTCGACGACGCGCCGATCGACCAGGCCGTCGAGGGTGTGATCAACGGCATCTTCTTCAACCAGGGGCACGTGTGCTGCGCGGGCTCCCGATTGCTGGTCGAGGAGCCCATCTTCGACACGCTCCTGGACAAGCTCAAGGAGCGTCTGGCCACGCTGCGGGTCGGCGATCCGCTCGACAAGAACACCGACGTGGGTGCCATCAACTCGCGGGCGCAGCTGACGAAGATCGAGGAGCTCGTCGAGAGCGGCGTCCAGGAGGGCGCCGAGATCTACCAGCCCGAGTGTGCCCTGCCCGAGCGCGGGTTCTGGTTCCGGCCGACCCTGTTCACCGGCGTCTCGCAGTCGCACCGGATCGCGCGCGAGGAGATCTTCGGGCCGGTGCTGTCGATCCTCACCTTCCGCACCGCCGTTGAGGCGGTCGAGAAGGCGAACAACACGCCGTACGGCCTGTCGGCCGGTGTCTGGACCGACAAGGGCTCGCGGATCCTGTGGATGGCGCAGCGGCTACGCGCCGGTGTGGTGTGGGCGAACACGTTCAACCGGTTCGACCCGGCCTCGCCGTTCGGCGGCTTCAAGGAGAGCGGGTTCGGCCGCGAGGGCGGGCTGCACGGCCTCGAGCCGTACGTGGAGCTGGAACCGTGAGCGGATCGAGCCGGGTCCCGGTCCGGCGTACAGCGAAGCTGTTCATCGGCGGAGAGTTCCCGCGCAGCGAGTCCGGGCGCGCGTACGAGGTCCGCTCGCACGAGGGCCGCCCGCTGGCGTTCGCCGCGCAGGGATCCCGCAAGGACCTGCGGGATGCGGTGAAGGCCGCGCGCGGCGCGCAGGCCGGCTGGGCTGCGCGGACCGCCGTCAACCGCGGTCAGGTCCTGTACCGCGTCGCCGAGCTGATGGAGGGCCGGCGGGCGCAGTTCGAGGCGGAGCTCGCCGACGCCGGTGCGGACGATCCCGCCCGCGGCGTCGACGCAGCGATCGACCGGTGGGTCTGGTACGCGGGGTGGGCCGACAAGATCGCGCAGGTCCGCGGCGGCTCGAACCCGGTGGCCGGCCCGTACTTCAACTTCACGGTCCCGGAGCCGACGGGCGTGGTCGGCATCGTGGCGCCGCAGGACCAGTCGTTGCTCGGGCTCGTCTCGCGCCTGGCGCCCGCCATCGTCGGCGGCAACACCGCCGTGGTGATCGCGAGCGAGCGGGCGCCGCTGCCGGCGGTGTCGCTCGGCGAGGTCCTCGCCACGTCCGACGTTCCCGGCGGCGTGGTGAACATCCTCACCGGCATCACCGCCGAGCTCACCCCGTGGCTCGCCGGTCACATGGACGTGAACGCGATCGACGTCACGGGCGTGGCCGACGAGCTGATCGCGGACGCGGAGCGTGCGGCCGCCGAGAACGTGAAGCGGGTCGTGCGTGCGCCCGACGCGGACCCGTTCGCCGACGAGGCCCAGAGTCCCTACGAGGTGACGGCGCTCATGGAGCTCAAGACCGTCTGGCACCCGATCGGCGCCTAGGCTCGTTCCGACGGGTGGGGGCAGCACGTCCCGCCCTTGTCACAGATTCGCCACACGGGCTCCTCGAACCCGCGACCCCCCGGGCGCTACGCTTGGCCGATGCCGCCCTACAGGGAACAAGGGATAGTCCTGCGCTCGATCAAGCTCGGCGAGGCCGACAAGATCGTGACGGTCATGACCCAGGGGGCCGGCAAGGTTCGCGCTGTGGCCAAGGGTATCCGCAAGACCACCAGCCGGTTCGGCGCCCGCCTGGAACCCTTCACCCACGTCTCGTTGATGCTGTACCGCGGCCGCGGATCGCTGGACACGATCACGCAGGCCGAGATCATCGCCTCGCACCGCTCGCTCCGTGACGACCTCGGGTTGTTCGCGGCCGGGGAGACCATGCTCGAGGCCGTCGACAAGGTGGCCGAGGAGCACGAGAAGAACGTGCGGCTGGCGCTGCTGCTGCTCGCCGGGTTGCGCGCCCTCGAGTCCGGGCCGGCCGATCCGTCCGCCGTCGCCGAATCGTTCCTGCTGAAGATGCTCTCCCTCTCGGGCTTCCACCCCAGCCTCACCGCGTGCGCCGTCTGCGGTGCAGCCGATCCCCAGCTCTTCGCGTCCGGGCAGGGCGGCGCCGTGTGCAGCCGCTGCGCGGAGCCGGGCGCCGGACCCGTGGGCCGAGAAGCCCTCGCGATGCTCCAGCGTTTGGCGCTGGCCGAGATGGGGGAGGCCGGGGCACATGTCGAGCCCGACGCGCGCACCCGCAAGCAGGCCAGGGCCCTGCTGTACGGGTTCGCCGAGTACCACCTGGACCGCCGGATGAAGTCGCTGCCGATGCTGGTGAGGACCGCCCCGTGAGCTACCTCGCCGACATCGATCGCGATCGCGTCCCGGCGCACGTCGCCATCGTGATGGACGGCAACGGACGTTGGGCCCAGCAGCGGGGCCTCCCGCGCACCGACGGGCACGGCGCCGGTGAGGAGGCCCTGTTCGACACCGTGAAGGGCGGCGTCGAGGTGGGCCTGCGCTGGATGACGGTGTACGCGTTCAGTACCGAGAACTGGAAGCGCCCCGCCGGCGAGGTCCTGTACCTGATGAATTTCAACCGCGGGATCCTCCGCCGTCACCGCGACGAACTGCACGGGATGAACGTGCGGATCCGTTTCATGGGCCTGCGGAACTGGCGGGTGCCGCGTTCGGTGCTGAAGGAGATCGAGATCTCCGAGCATCTCACGAAGGACAACACCGGCATGACGCTCACGATCGCCTTCAACTACGGGGGTCGCGCGGAGATCGTCGACGCCGTGAAGCAGATCGTGCGCGACCACGACGCGGGCGAGCTGCGGATCGAGAGGATCGACGAGTCCTCGATCGCCGAGCGGCTGTACGACGCGGAGATGCCCGACCCGGATCTGCTGATCCGCACCAGCGGCGAGCAGCGCATCTCGAACTTCCTGCTGTGGCGCGCCGCCTACGCCGAGCTCTGGTTCACGCCGATCTTCTGGCCCGACTTCAGTCGCGAGGTCCTGTTCGAGGCGATCCGCGACTTCCAGAAGCGCAGCCGCCGATTCGGCGCCGTCTCCTGCGAGGACGACTGACCCGTCGTCACACCCCTGCGAGCCAGATCAGCAGCCCGCTGATCGCGGTCATCACACCGAGCACCAGGAAGCCGAACCGCCCCACCTGGCCGAGCCTGCCGTAGGCAACGACGGCCACGGTTGCTCCCGTCACCGCCAGGGCCAGCCCGACCAGGGGGCCGCCGACCGGGCGGGCGAGTCGAGGGAACCGGCCGGCCAGTCGAGCCCGCCGGCCCAGTGCCTCCTCCGGGTCGATCTTGACCCGCTGCCACGTCTGTTTCAGCACCATCGAGGCGAGGATGAACCATCCCATGAAGAACCACAGCCCGAAGGGGGACAACCCGGCGCTCTTCATCCCCACGAACAGCACGCCGAACACGACCGCGGTCACGGTGAGACGTCCAAGCGGTCCGAACGTGAGCTCGGTCGCTCGCCAACGCGAGGTCCGAACGGTGTGCGACGGCGTGCCGACATAGCCAACGGGCATCACCTCGCGCGGGGAGAACTCGAGCACGGGCTCCTTGCACATCGAGCACCACCGCACATCCGCGGGCAACGCGGTACCGCAGTGCCGGCACGTTCTGGGCGTGGGCATCGTGCCTCAGGCATCGGCACCGACCGCCCCGAAGGCAAGCACGGGTTCCCGGTACCATGGGCCCACGCCAGCGGCCGCAGCCAGCGACCGGGAACCGAAAGGAGCACGCCGTGACCGACCTCATGGAGGCCGTCACCTCCCTGGCCAAGCGCCGGGGCATCGCCTTCCAGTCCAGCGAGATCTACGGAGGACTGCGCTCGTCCTGGGACTACGGCCCACTCGGGGTCGAGCTGCGCCGGAACATCCGAGAGGCCTGGTGGCGCAGCATGGTCCAGCTCCGCGACGACGTCGTGGGCCTCGAGGCCGCCATCATCATGTCGCCGCTCGTGTGGCAGGCGTCGGGGCACGTCGCCGGCTTCTCCGACCCGCTCGTCGAGTGCCAGAGCTGCCACCAGCGCTTCCGCGCGGATCACCTGGAGGGTGAGCCCAAGGCGTGTCCCAACTGCGGCGGCACCGTCTTCTCCGATGCCAAGCAGTTCAACCTGATGTTCTCCACCCACATGGGCCCGGTGCCCGACGACGACAACATCGCCTACCTCCGGCCCGAGACGGCGCAGGGGATGTTCGTGGACTTCGCGGCCGTGCAGACCGTCGCGCGCAAGAAGCTGCCGTTCGGGATCGCGCAGATCGGCAAGAGCTTCCGCAACGAGATCACACCGGGGAACTTCATCTTCCGCACACGCGAGTTCGAGCAGATGGAGATGGAGTACTTCGTGAAGCCGGGCACCGATCAGGAATGGTTCGACCACTGGGTGGAGCAGCGGTTCCAGTGGTACCTCGACTTGGGCATGAGGAAGGACAAGCTGCGGCTGCGCCCGCACGATCCCGACGAGCTCGCGCACTACGCGAAGGCCGCCACCGACGTCGAGTACGAGTTCCCGTTCGGATGGGGCGAGCTCGAGGGCATCGCGAACCGAACCGACTTCGATCTCAAGGCCCACCAGGAGGCGAGCGGGCAGGACCTGCGCTACTTCGATCAGGAGAACGAGGAGCACTACCTGCCGTTCGTGGTGGAGCCGGCCGCCGGCGTGGACCGTTCCCTGCTGGCGTTCCTGGTGGATGCCTACCGCGAGGAGCAGGTCCCCACGGCGAAGGGCGGCACGGACACGCGCACCGTGTTGGGGTTGCACCGTGACCTGGCGCCGCTGAAGGCCGCGGTGCTGCCGCTGTCCCGCAACGAGACGCTGGTCCCCGAGGCACGCCGCGTCTACGATCTGGTGAAGCCGGAATGGATGTGCCAGTACGACGACGCCGGAGCGATCGGGCGCCGGTACCGCCGCCAGGACGAGGTGGGCACGCCCTTCTGCGTCACCGTCGACTTCGAGTCGCTGGAGGACCGGCAGGTGACCGTGCGCGAGCGCGACAGCATGTCGCAGGATCGCATCGCGATCGACACACTGGTGCCATACCTCAGGGACCGGTTGTGAGCGACGATGCCGGAGTGCCGGACGAACCGGGATCCGCGTCTGAGGTCCCGCGCCGGCCGCGGGGCTGGGTGAGCCTGTACGCCGTGGCGTTCCTCCTGCTGGCCGGTGCCGCCGTGGCGTTCGTCGCGTCCGCCGCCGGGCTCCTGGAGTCCACGCGCCTGTTGTGGACCTCCACGCTGCTGTCGGGCGTGGCCATCGTGATCGCCACCGTGTCGGTCGTGCTTCCCCGCAGATGAGAGCGTGGCGGCTCGCGATCGCGGCCCTCGCGGTTGCGCTCGTCGCCTCGGCTTGTACGCCCGATCCGGTACCCGGGCCCCTGCCGACGGCGGCGGCGCCGTCGGTACCCGACCCGTCCCCGCCGCCGGTGGAGACCGGCAGGGGATCGGCCATGGCCGCCCTGCACGAGCTCTGCACGCTCCCGAAGCTGCAGGTGGGGGGGCCGGCGACCCAGCACGGACCCGTGCCCGCGTTCGTACGCGCCGTCGAGCAGGTGGCGGCCGCTCACCGCGGGCTCGACTTCCTGCACGACGTCCCGGTCGACGTGCGCACGGACGCGCAGCTGGACGCTCGGCTCGTCCAGATCGTGAACGCGTCGATCTCCCTGGAACAGCTGCATCGACGCACGCTGGCGTGGCGCGCGATCGGCGTGATCCCGCCGGATGCCGACCTGGCCCAGGCTCTCCGCAGCTACTACAGCGGGCAGGTCCTGGGGTTCTATGTCCCCGAGACCGGCGAGCTCGTGGTCACCGGCAGCGACGCCGATCCGAGCCTGCTCGAAGGCGCCGTACTCGCCCACGAGCTCACGCATGCCCTGGACGACCAGCACTTCGACCTGGTGCGCGTGGATCGCCTGGGATCGCACTGCCGCGACGAGCTGTCCATGGCCGCGCTGGGCGCGGTGGAGGGCAGCGCGCAGTACGTCGCCACGACGGCGATCGCCGACCTTCGTCCGATCGCCGACGGCACCGGGATCGCCGACGTGGGCGGCGGGACGTCGCCGGAGGTCCCTCCCTTCTTCCAGGCCCTGCAGCAGTGGCCGTATGCCGCCGGCACGACGTTCATCCAGAGCAGGTTCAAGGAAGGCGGAACCAGGGCCGTGGATGAGGCGATCCGCCATCTGCCCGTCTCCACGGAGCAGATCCTGCATCCGCAGCGATACCCGAACGACACGCCGCAGCCCCTGGACGTGCCGGACCTCTCCGACGCGCTCGGACCGGGATGGCGCGACCTCGATGTGATGGAGGTGGGGGAGGCCTGGCTCCAACTGGCGCTGTCGCTGCGGATCGACGGCGCGCTGCTGGACCGAGCCACGCCGGGCTGGGACGGTGGGATCTACCGGGCCTGGACCGACGGGGATCAGGTCGCCGTCCTGCTGCGGACCGTGTGGGACACGGCCGGCGACGCCGACGAGTTCGCGGCGGCGATGCGGGCCTGGATCGGCGAGGGCTCGGGTCCGGCGGAGATCGCGCAACCCGATCCCGAGCACGTCGAGGTGGCGTTCGCGTCCGACCAGCGGCTCGTGGACGTACTCGTGCCCTTGAGCTGAGGGGCGCTCGCCGCCGATACTGCCCGGTTCCTCCCGGGAGTCTGCCGCCGCCGCCCTCGCCCGAGGGCGTGCCGGCGGTCCCGTAGACTGGCGTTTTCCGACCTCGACCAGTTCCGGAGGCACGCGGTGACCAAGTACGTCTACGACTTCCGCGAGGGCAACAAGGACATGAAGGACCTGCTCGGTGGGAAGGGAGCCAACCTCGCCGAAATGACCAACATGGGTCTGCCCGTCCCGCACGGGTTCACCATCACCACGGAGGCGTGCCTGACCTACCTGGCCAGGGGCGACCATCCCGACGGTCTGATGGACGAGGTCGAAGAGCACCTCCGGGCCCTCGAAGACTCCATGGGCAAACGCCTGGGCGATCCGGTCGATCCCCTCCTGGTCTCGGTCCGGTCCGGCGCCAAATTCTCCATGCCGGGCATGATGGACACCGTCCTGAACCTCGGGCTGAACGAGGACTCGCTGAAGGGTCTCGCCGAACAGTCCGGCGGCGACGTCCGGTTCGCCAACGACGCGTATCGCCGCTTCATCCAGATGTTCGGCAAGATCGTGATGGACATCCCCGGTGACGCGTTCGAGCACGCGCTGGACGCCGCCAAGGAACGGAAGGGCCCCGACGCCCAGGACACCGACCTGGACGCCGACGACCTTCGCGGTCTGATCGAGGGGTTCCGCGCGATCTACCAGCAGCACACGGGCAGCGAGTTCCCCGCCGACCCCCGCGAGCAGATGCGTCTGGCGATCGAGGC
>JALYMB010000193.1 GCA_030773935.1 Actinomycetota bacterium
CGTGGAGGTCCCCGGCTTCATGTCGCCGGTCTCTCCGACGTTGACCACACCCTTGGCCTCCTCGTCGATCCGGTTCGCCTCACCCTCGAAGCTCACGATCGGGAGGTCGGCGGCGGCCGTCTTCGTCTGCAGGACGACGAACTCGTGGGTCTCGGTCCCCTCGTTCGTGACCAGGAACGACACTGGACCTTGCGTCGCGTAGGGCTGCGACATGTGGATGTACATGGTGTTGGGGTCGGTCTCGCCGAGCGCCACCGTGATCACGTTCGCCGGCGTCGTGTAGCCCATCTGCTGGGGCTGCTCGGTCTGGCCGACACCCTGGTAGTTGGGGATCATGGCGACGGTATTGGCGTCCCCGGCCGTGCCGACGCGGCTGCAGGCGGGCAGGAGGGCCGCGACTGCCACGACCGAGAACGCGGTCACCCACGACCTGGGGATCCGAGGGAGGTGTCGTTCTCGCACAGTGGGGTTCCTCACGGGGTCGGGGTCCGCCAGTTGGGCACACTCGGCGCGTCCTTCTGCCACGAACGGAAGTAGGTCACAAGCGCGGCGATCTGCTCGTCGGTGAGCGGGCCACCGTAGTCGTTCAGCCAGACGGGCATGGCCGTGCCTGGGATGCCGCCAGCGATGATGCCGTTGATCTGGTCGTCGTTCACGCTCGTCAGGAACTCCTGGGAGTTCAGGGCGGGGGCGCTGCCGCCTTGGCCGGTGATGCCGTGACACGAGGCGCAGTTCAACCTCCACAGCTCATGGCCCTGGCTCATCAGGGCTTGGTTCCGCGATTCCAGCGCCATGTCGCGACGGGAGCCGTCCGTGGCACGGTACAGCGGGAAAGCCAGCACCAGCAGGAAGAGGACGAACGTGCCGGCCTTCTGCCAGCGGCGGGTCGACCGTACGACGTCCGGGTCGTCGTGCAACGTGTCGCTCATGTCGTCACCCCGCCTGAGCCGGTAGACCCGGGGGCCGGGCCATCATGCGTGCCCGGCGGGGGTCCCTCGACGATCGCCGACGTATCCACCATGACATGGTCGTTCTCGATCGTGATGGGGAACCGATCCATCCCACGCGGTGCGGGCCCGGATTCGTACTCGCCGATCAGGTTGTAGACGCTTCCGTGGCATGGGCACTTGAACAACTCCGTCGCGAGGTCCCACGGCACCTTGCACCCGAGGTGCGGGCACTTCTGATAAAGGGCACGGAGGCCGCCCTGGTACTGGGTCACGTAGAAGCGCCCGTTGAGCGAGTACTTCACGGTCCCTTCGTCCATGAACTCCGCCACGGCGCCCGCGTCAACGACCCCGCCGAACCCGGACGCGGCGGTCGGCTTCAGGAGGTCGTAGCTGGTCCACGCACCCTCCGCGACGAGCGCCACCCCCAGGACCTTCCAGGAGTTGTCGAGGAAGCGCCGCCGCGGGATGGCCTTGTCGTCTCCTGAGGCGCCGAACTCTTCGGAGGCCTTCTCGTCGTTGCGTCGTTCATCCTTCATGGCTACAGCTCCAGGTAGAGGTGCTGCCAGGGCCACACCCACGTCCACCCCGGCCCACGGAAGAAGGCGCCGATCACGGTGAGGACGACTGCGGTCGCGGCGAGCACGGTGAACACGATCACGATCATCTTGCGGTCGCGGATCCGCCAGCCTTTGCTCCGGTCGAGGTAAGGGAGGGCGAGCAGGAACAGCAGGGCGGCGCCGGGGATCAGGATGCCGGCCACCATGGGCTGGAGGTGCGACAGCAGCTCCTGAAGACCGGCGAAGTACCAAGGGGACTTGGCCTCGGCGGGGGTTGCCGACGGGTTCGCGATGTCCTGCAGGGGAGCGTTGAAGAGGAGGGCCAGCACGAACACCAGGAGGATCGTCCCGCCGGCCACCACCACGTGACGGATCAGGAAGTGCGGCCACGTGAACACCGCGTCGTCGGGTTCCTGTTCGTCGCGTTGTTCGATCTCGCGCTCGACGACTCCGAGGAGGCGGTAACGAGGCTCCGGTTCAGGCTTCGACATCTGCCACGGCCTCCTTCTCCGACTCGTTCTCGGATGTCGTTGCCCTACGATCCGACACAGCGAAGCCGTCCTTGCGCACGCGCCAGATGTGGATGCCGAGAATGATGAACATCAGTGTGGGGACGAAATAGATGTGCAGCACGTAGAAGCGGAGCAACGTCGCGCTGCCGACCTCCGGAGAGCCCAGCAGGATGTTGCGAGCCTGGTTCCCGAAGACGGGCACGTAGCCCGCGATGTTCGTGCCCACCGTGATCGCCCAGTAGCTGAGCTGATCCCACGGCAGCAGGTAGCCGGTGAAAGACAGCAGGAGCGTCAGCACCAGCAACACGACGCCGACCACCCAGTTGAACTGCCGTGGCGGCTTGTACGCGCCGGAGTAGAAGACCCGAAGCAGGTGGACGCAGACGACCAGCACCATGAGGTGCGCCGACCACCGGTGGATGTTCCTGATGAACTGCCCAAATGCCACCTTCGTCGAGAGATCGTGCATGTTGAAGTACGCATCCGGCGAGACCGGCCGGTAGAAGAACATCAGGTACATCCCCGAGATGAACAGGATCATGTAGAGCACCGTAGCGATGAAACCCAACCGCAGCGTCGTGCGGGTCTTCACGATCTCTCGGGGGACCTTCACCGGATAGACGTGCAGGAAGAAGTTCTGGAACGAGGTCATCGCGCGCCCGCGCGGGGTGGCGGGCGTCGGGTGGCGGATCGCGGACCGGTAGATCTCGCTGTCCC
>JALYMB010000194.1 GCA_030773935.1 Actinomycetota bacterium
GGGCGGCCCCTCGGGCCGTGCTCCGGAGTGGGACGCGCGCAGCGTCCCCTGAGCGGGTAGGGTGATCCAGACGTGGGCCGATATCTGATCCGGCGGACGATGTTCCTTATCCTGGTGCTGTGGATCGTGTCGGTCGTCACCTTCCTGATCTTCGTCAAGCTTCCGCCCGGCGACCCCGCCAGGCGAGCCACGGGCGGCCGCGGCGCCAGCGCCGAGCAGATCCAGGCGGCGCGTCACGCCTTCGGTCTGGACAGGCCGGTCCTGGTCCAGTACGCGCGCTTCGCGAAGGGCCTGGTGCCCTGCTGCGGCTGGTGGATGAACCCCCAGGTGTACTTCTCCTACGGCAGCAACGTCCCGGTGTGGGAGCAGATCACCGCGCGGCTGCCGGTGAGCATCGTGCTGGCGGTCGGCGCCGCCGTGATCTGGCTGCTGCTCGGCATCCCGATCGGCATCATCTCGGCGATCAAGCGGCGGTCGTGGATCGACCGCGCCTCCATGTTGTTCGCGCTGATCGGGGTCTCGGCGCCGGTCTTCTGGCTCGCACTGATCTTCCTCTACGTGTTCTGGTTCAAGCTGCATTGGATGCCCGGCAGCGGCATCCCGCTGAACGAGGGCCTGGTCAAGGCGGTCCTCACGGGTCGGTTCATCATGCCCTGGGTGGTCCTGTCGCTCACCTTCGCCGCCTTCTACGCCCGGATGGTGCGCGGCAACCTGATCGAGACGATGGGGGAGGACTACATCCGCACGGCGCGCGCGAAGGGACTGAATGAGCGGACGGTCATCTTCCACCACGGCCTGCGGTCGGCCCTGACGCCGGTCGTGACCATGTTCGGGTTGGACCTCGGCATCCTCCTCGGGGGTGCCTTCATCACCGAGACCGTGTTCAACCTGCCGGGGATCGGCAAGCTGGCCGTCACGTCGATCTTCAACGCCGACTTCCCCATGGTCATGGGGATCACGGTGTTCGGGGCGATCTTCATCGTGGTCGCCAACCTGATGGTCGACGTCGCCTACGCGTTCCTGGATCCGCGCGTGAGGTACACGTAGATGGCGGAGCCGCTCCTTGAGGTCAAGGACCTCCGCGTGCACTTCCCGACCGAGGACGGCGTCGTCAAGGCCGTCGACGGCCTGACGTTCAGCATCCAGCCGGGCGAGACCCTGGGGATCGTGGGCGAGTCCGGCTCGGGCAAGAGCGTGAGCTTCCTCACGATCATGGGGCTGGTCACCGCCGAGCAGGCCGACATCACGGGGCAGGTGCTGTATCGCGGTCAGGACCTCCTGGCGATGCCCGCCGACGAGATCCGCAAGATCCGCGGCGCCAGCATGAGCATGATCTTCCAGGACCCCATGACGTCGCTCCACCCCTTCTACAAGGTCGGGGATCAGATCTCGGAGGCCATCCGGGCCCACCAGTCGGTCTCGAAGAAGGAGGGGGCGGAGCAGGCGGTCGAGATGCTGAAGCGGGTGGGGATCCCGCGGCCGGAGGAGCGCGCGAAACAGTATCCCCACGAGTTCTCCGGCGGGATGCGGCAGCGGGCCATGATCGCCATGGCGCTGTCGCTGAACCCCGACCTGCTGATCGCCGACGAGCCCACGACGGCGCTGGACGTGACCGTGCAGGCGCAGATCCTCGATCTGATCGACCGGCTGAAGGACGAGTTCAACGCGGCCGTCGCCATCATCACGCACGACCTCGGCGTGGTCGCCGAGCACTGCGACAACATCCAGGTGATGTACGGCGGGAAGATCGTGGAGACCGGCGACAGCAACGACATCTACTACCGGTCGCACCATCCGTACACCTGGGGCCTACTGCGCTCGATCCCGAGGCTGGACACCCGCTCGGACGAGCGGTTGGTCCCGATCAAGGGGCTGCCGCCGTCGCTGATCCACGTCCCGCCTGGCTGCTCCTTCCACCCGCGATGCCCCTACGTGATGGATGTGTGCAAGACGGAAGAGCCGCCCCTGGTGCCGGCCGACGGCCACCACGCCTCCGCGTGCCACCTGTCGCTCAAGGACAAGGAGCGCATCTTCCAGGAGCAGGTGATGGCGGCCCGATGAGCGTCCAGGTCTCCGAGCGGGTCCCGCCCACGCCCGAGCCGGCCCGCGAGCCGCTGATCAAGCTCGAGGGCGTGAAGAAGTACTTCCCCGTGACCCAGGGGATCCTCTTCCAGCACAAGATCGGCAACGTCCACGCGGTGGACGGCGTGGATCTGGAGGTCTTTCCGGGCGAGACGTTCGGCCTCGTGGGCGAGACCGGGTGCGGCAAGTCCACCCTGGCCCGCGTGATCATGCGGCTGCACGAGTCCACCGAGGGACGGATCGTGTTCGAGGGGACCGACATCACCCACATGAAGGGCAAGGACCTGCGCGAGATGCGCCGCGAGATGCAGATGATCTTCCAGGACCCCTTCGCGTCCCTGAACCCGCGTAAGACCGTCGCTAGCATCATCGGTGAGCCGTACCGCCTGCATCGCACGGTTCCCAGGGACAAGATCAAGGGCGAGGTCCAGGAACTGATGGAGCTCGTGGGCCTGAACCCCGAGCACTACAATCGGTACCCGCACGAGTTCTCCGGCGGCCAGCGTCAGCGGATCGGCGTGGCGCGCTCGCTCGCACTGCGGCCCAAGCTCATCGTGTGCGACGAGCCCGTGTCGGCGCTCGACGTGTCGATCCAGGCGCAGATCCTGAACCTGCTGGAGGATCTGCAGGAGGAGTTCAAGCTCACGTACCTGTTCATCGCGCACGACCTGTCGGTGGTCAAGCACGTGTCGGACCGCGTGGGCGTGATGTACCTCGGCAAGATCGTGGAGACCGCGGAGGGCGACACCCTGTACGAGACGCCGAAGCACCCGTACACGGGCGCGCTGCTATCGGCCGTGCCGATCGCCGACCCCGACCTCGCCAAGAAGAAGAAGCGTGTGATCCTGGAGGGCGACGTCCCCAGCCCGATCGATCCGCCGTCGGGCTGCCGATTCCATCCCCGCTGCCCGAAGGCACAGGTTCCGGAGCCCTGCGCCACGGTGCAGCCCGAGCTGACCCCGATGCACCCGGGCCAGATGGCCGCGTGCCATTTCCCGCTCGAGGACCCTGCTATCGTCGAGGGGTCCGAAAGCTAGTCCCTCGATCCCCGGACGGAGCCGAACGAGCCATGCTGAACGCCGCCATCATCGTGATCGACGTGATCGCCGCCTTCGCCCTGATCGCCCTGATCCTGTTGCACTCGGGGAAGGGCAGCGGCCTCTCGGACATGTTCGGAGGGGCGAGCAGCCTCTCCGGCGGCACCGCCATGGAACGGCGGCTGGACAAGATCACCGTTGCCGCGGCCGTGATCTTCGGCCTGTGCACGTTCTGGCTCAGCTGGAAGTGGTCCTGAGCCCACGGGCGGTAGAATCCACGTTCCACGTCGGAGTGGCGGAACTTGGTAGACGCGCTAGGTTGAGGGCCTAGTGAGCTTTGCGGCTCGTAGGGGTTCAAATCCCCTCTCCGACACTGTGTGATGTCGCAGCACATCGTGGACGGATGTGTCAGGACATCGTAGACACCCGGGGCTTCCCGGTCGGCTGGTAGTCCCGGCTCGGATCCAGGGTGAGGTGTCGAAGGAGCTCTCCGTCCTGCGAGAGCACCCGCACGTCCAAGCCGTCGACGAGCAGGATCACTCGCGTGCCCTTGTGGGCGTGCCCCACGCCGATGTGGTGAAGGCGACCGTGGTAACGAAGCGTCACCTTGCCGTTCTTGTCGATCCGATCCTTACGGATCCGCACACCGGCGCCGACCTGGATCCTCGGCCCCGACGGTCTGGCCTTGTCCCGCGCCTCGAAGGCGACCAGCGGAGGCTTTCGTCCACACGCCCCGTGCGGCCGCACGTCTCCACGCAGGCGGGAGAGCTCGCCCTCATCCTCTGCGCGCTCGGACGCTTCGCCGAGGCCGACCAGCTCGCCAACGTGAGCGAGGAGACGGCCGCCGGCGAGGACGCGCTCTCCCAGATCCTCTGGCGACGGGCCCGCGCCGCGGTCCTCGCCCACCAGGGGGATCTCGACCGCGCCCTGGCGTTGGGCCGCGAGGCGGTCGCACTCGCAGAGTCCACCGATGCGCTGAACGTCAAGGGTGCAGCCTTCATGGATCTGGCCGAGGTCCTGCGGCTATCTGGCCGTGGAGGAGAAGCGATCCCGGTTGCGGAGCGAGCGGTCGCCCTGTTCGACCGGAAGGGAACATCGTCTCGGCCGAGCGCGCGCGTCGGACGCTGACCGAGTTGGTCGCGCGCGACCCCGGTCAGAAGCCCTGACGGAGGGGTGCAGTGCGATCGGGCCCGCGGGAGGGGAGGCCCGTTCGCCCCGCTTCGACCGGACTCAGTCGCAGGGGTTTGGCTCGTCCGTCGTCGGAGAGGCTCCGGGCGGCAGCCCCAGGAATGTCGCGATCAAAACGACGTCGGAGGAGGTGTTGTTCACGACCTGATGGACGACGCCCGGGCGCTCTATGAACATCTGGCCCGCCTGCAGAGTCCTGTGCGTGCAGTCGTGGGAGAGCAGCGTGACTTCCCCGGACCTGACCGCGACCACGACGGTCGCAGGATGGGAATGCCACCCGCTGAAGCCTCCAGGCTCCAACGTCGCGCGGACGACCAGCGCGACCGTCGGATCCTGCTCCCGGATCGAGAGGTGCTGGACCGTCTTCGATCCGAGGAGCACGGTCGAGAACCCCTGCGACGGTGTCGCGAGGGCAACGCCCGCCGACACCGTGGCGACGATCGCGGCGACAACGATGAGTCGTTTCATATGCGTCCCTTCCTGGAGTGCGGGCCGGCGGATACCGATGCCGAACGGTTACGTCGACGCAAGGGGAGGGGAGGGGCACGGGGTCGGAGGGAACCGAGCATGGTCGTGGAGTGTCGACGCTACGCCTCCCCGGCGGAGGGAGCAACCGGGAGGAGGCCCTCAGAGATGCCGGGGCCGCTAGGACTCCTCCTCCTCGTTCCTCCTGGCGTCGTACGCCCTGACCTTGGCCAGCACGGCCCGCCACTCGTCGAGTTGGTCAGACGGGACCTGCGCCACCAGGTCGCCGAAGGTGAGGTACCCGGTCCGGCCGTTGTTCTGCCGCTGGTGGAGCAGCTCGATCAGTTCATCCTCCGTCATCGCTTTCCCCTTCCTTCTTGATGCCAGCCTATCGATGGTCGGCGGCGATGGTTAGGCTGTGGCGAGATGCCCTCGACGCCCGAGCCCTCCGCACGACGGGCAGGGGACCACCCCGCGGCGGCCCCTCGTGGCTACGTCCTGCCCCCGGGGGTCGGCCGTCACATCCGAACCTCGTCCGATCTCACGATCAAGGCTTCGGGTGATCGGGGCGGCGCCGAGTTCGCGTTCGTGGAGAACGTGGTTCCGGGCCACTGGTCGGGCCGTGGCCCTCACTTCCATCGCCGGCACGAGGAGCTCTTCTACGTGGTGGAGGGTGAGCTCCAGTTCCTGTTGGACGGCGAGACCGTCGGGGCCCCGGCCGGCACGTTCGTGGGTGTTCCGCCCGGTGTCGTGCACGCCTTCCGGAACCTGACCGGGGTCACCGCCCGTTGGGTGGGGACGATCGCGCCCCACGACTTCGAGGAGTACTTCGCGCGGTTGTCCGAGATCCTGGCTCGGCCTGGAGGTACCCGGCCCTGGGTGGTCGCGGCCGCGCTCGGCGAGCCAGAACACGAGGCGATCGCCCGGCTGCGGGAGGAATTCGACACGGAAGAGGTGGACGTCCCGCAGTGGCGGGAGGGTGAGAGCGCCGTGTGAGGCACGCCCGCGGCGTTGCGGGCCGGCGGGAAGGCTCAGCTCTCAGGCCGGCCGGCGCGCCCGCAGGGCGTAGAACAACGGGAGCTCACCCTCGACGCCGTCGGCCAGGTACCAGCGGCCGTCCTCGTGCTGCACGCAGAACCCCAGGTCCCAGTCACACCACGGATACTCGCGGAACAGCTCGATCCTCAGACCCGCATCCAGGAGCGACTGGATGATCTCGCTCATCGCGTGGTTCCAGGAGTGTTCGAGCGGTGTCGAGACGACCGCCTCGAGGTCGGCGTAGGATCCGACGACGGGCTGCGTGATCGGGTCCAGGTGTTCCCAGTACGGATACATCGCGCGCGGAGGCGGATCGTCGGCCATCGCCCACGCCACGGGATGGCACTCGGTGATGTAGAAGATGCCGCCCGGCTTCACGAAGTGCGCCACGACCTGAGCCCACCGCCGGATGTCGGGGAGCCACGCGAGCACCCCGCGCGAGGTGTAGACGATGTCGAACTGCCCCTCCAGCCGGTCGGGGAGGTCGTACAGGTCGGACTCCACGAACCGGGCGTCCAGGGACAGCTCCTGCGCCAGGCGGCCGGCGAGCGTCACCGCCCGCGGCGAGAAGTCCACGCCGGTGACGTGGGCCCCGAGCCGAGCGAAGGACAATGTGTCGATGCCGAAATGGCACTGCAGGTGGAGGAGGGATCTGCCCTCGACGTCGCCGATGTCGTCGATCTCGTAGTCGGCCAGGCGCATCCCGCCCTCGCGGAACGACGCCAGGTCGTAGAAGTCCGATCCCTCGTGGATCGTCGTCCACTCGTCCCACAGCTCGCGGTTCATGGCCATGAACGCATCCATGGCGGCCATCTTCGCAGGTGGTTGCCGGTGCCGTCCCGCTCTGCGAGACTCGGGTCGTGAGCTAGCGCACCCTCCTCGAGCACCGAGCGCCGCGTCCGTGGCCTCGTGACCGCGTTCTCGACCAGGAGGTTGCCCACATGTCCGCCCGTCCCGCGTCCGTCCGCCCGGTTCCCCGTGTGAGGGTGCCGTGACCACGATCGAGGTTCGCGATCTCGCCGTCGAGGCGGGAGGCCGCGCCGTCGTGCACGGGCTGTCCTTCAC
>JALYMB010000195.1 GCA_030773935.1 Actinomycetota bacterium
GAGTACGACCGCGCCGCGCAGCTCGCCCGCGAGGTACGCGCCCTCGCCGCGGAGCGACACGACCGCAACGCCGAGGCCGCGGCATGCATGGAGCTGGGGCAGGACCTGCTGCATGCGACGGCGGGGGAGTCGTTCGTGCCGACCGCGCGAGAGGTGGACCTGGACGGTGCCGACGAGGCGTTCCGCGCGGCGACCAACCTGGCCCGTGAGCTCGGTGACGACGCCACGCTTGCCTCGGCGCTTCGCGAGACGGCCGTCGTGCAGATCGGGCGGACCAGAGCGTGGTTCGTCGAGCAGTTCTCGACCGGTGCGCTCATGCCGATCTCCCAGCGCGTGGCCGCAGGCGAGGTCCTCGAGGAGATGTTGCCCGAGCTGGAGGTCGCGCTGTTCGTGTACGAGGCCCATGGGCTGCTGCAGCAGGCTCTCGAGATCTTCGAGCGGCTGGGCGACCGGCGCGGCGTGATGGCGTCGATCATCGCGATGGGCTACCTCAGCTGGGCGCCGGACATCCACCTGGGCTCGGGCTCCGCGCGCCACATCGAGGAGATCCGCCGCCTGACGTCGAAGGCGAAGGCCTTCACGAACGAGAGTGAGCGCGCTCTGTTCGAGGCGCAGATGCTCTACGGCGTCCACGTGTTCGCGCGCGCGAAGGTGATCCCCGACCTCGCCCTCTCGCGCGGCGAGCAGGCGTACGCGCATGCGAAGGAGATGGGGGATCGCTCACTCGAGTTCCTGGCGGCTGGCGGAACGGCGATGGCACATGTCGATCTGGGCGAGGTGGACCGGGCGAGGCCGTGGATCGAGAGGGCCGCCGCGGTGGCCTCGGAACACCCCACGCCGCTCCGCGCACGTCGCCTCGAGACATGGCGCGGGATGGTGGACGCCCTGGCCGGTGACGGACAGGGGATGCGGCAGCACCTGGAGCGAGCCGTGCAGCTCGCCGCGGAGACAGGACACCTGGCCGCGAGGTGTGAGGCGATCGCTCGCCTTGCGTTGCAGGCCTCCCGCCTGGGAGCTGAACCTGTGGACGACGAGCTGCTTGACCTCGCGGAACGGGCGGCGACGGAGGGGGCGCAGCTCGCGAACGAACTTCCCGGGCATCCGCCGTGGGGAGCGCAGGCCAGCGCGGCTCTCGCCCGGGCCGCGCTCGCGCGCGGCCGAACCGACGAGGCTGCCGAACACGCCCGCTCGGCCCTCGGGGACCTCGAGGGCGCCATGCACGAGGACCTCGAGCTCGACGTGGCGGTCGCGGTCGCGAACGTGCTGATCTCGTCCGGTGCACCCGAGTGGGAGACGGTACGGCCCTCCCTGCAGCTCACCCTCGCGATGATCGCGCAGCGGACCGTGGACGAGGACGTCCGCGTGCGTTGGTTCCGGAGTCCGATCGGGCGCGAGCTGACGCGGCTGGTGGGACCGATCGAGCCGACCATCGGCAACGGCGACGAGCCCGAAGGCGCCGACGCGGTCCTGCTGAAGAGTCTGATCCAGGGGATGACCAATCGGGAGATCGCCGAGGAGCTCGGCATCGGCGAACAGGCGGTCACCCGACGGCTGGCGGAGCTGTACGCGCGGATCGGGGCATCGTCGCGCGCGGAGGCGACCGCGTTCGCGTTCCGGGAGCGCGTGCTGTGAGTGGGGACGACCGATGCCGCTGAGGGCCCGCGTCGACCGTCACCGGTGTATCGGCGCCGGCACGTGCATCACGATCGCGCCGACCGCCTTCGACTGGCACGAGGGCGACTTCGCGAAGGCGGGCGTCGTGGACCCGTCGAGCGTGGAGGACGAGCTGCTGCGCGAGGCGGCCCTCGCCTGCCCGACCGGCGCGATCACGGTCGAAGAGGTGGAGGAGCTCTTACCTTGGCAGCTCCGCGGCAAGGAAGCGCCCCGTCGTGTCGAGAAGACGTTCATGTTCACCGACATCGAGGGCTCCACCAACCTGGTCGAGGCGCTCGGGGACGAAGCGTGGCAGGGGGTGCTCCGGTGGCACGACGAAACGCTGCGGTCCTTGTTCGTCGAGCACAGAGGCGAGGAGGTCGTGGCGACCGGAGACGGGTTCTTCGTCGGGTTCGACTCACCCGACCAGGCGCTCGCGTGTGCGGTCACGATCCAGCGGCGCCTTGCCGAGCACAGGCGGACGGCCGGCTTCGCGCCCAAGGTCAGGATCGGCGTCCACGCCTCGGGCGCGACCCAGGTGGGGAAGAACTTCTCGGGCAAGGGCGTGCACGAGGCGGCTCGGATCGCGGCGCTCGCCGACGGCGACCAGATCCTGGCGAGCAAGGCGACCGCCGCCGACGGGAGGTTCCCGATCTCGGAGGCGCGAACGGTCACCCTCAGGGGGACCTCTGAACCCGTCGAGATCGTGACGGTGGACTGGTCCTGACGCGCGGACGTGGACGCGCCGGTCGGCCGAAACGGGCCTCCCCCGGAGTTCGGCAGCACGTGGCTCGCGCGACCGTCAGTCGTAGCGGCGGATCGAGCGGACGCTGAGCGCGACCATGACCACGCCCGCGGCACCCACCACCAGGAAGCCCTTGGCGATGGTCGCCCACGCGAGATCCTGGAGGATCAGCGAACGAAGCCCTTCCATGATGTAGGTGACCGGGTTGAAGGTCGCCGCGATCTCCATGGGCCTGGTCAACAGGGGTCGCGGGACGAAGCTCGGGGTGAGGAACAGCAGGGGGAAGAAGATGAGCCCCGCCGAGTTGGTCGCCGCCGCGCTGCGAGTCTTCAGCGCGATCAGTTGGATGAACCCTGTGAACACGACGGCCCACCCCGCCGCCATGGCGATCAGGAGCAGGAAGCCGAGCGGGCCGCTGGCGATGCGGATGCCGAACGGCAGCGCCACGAGCACCATGACCGACGCGAGGATCGCGATCTTCAGGGCCTCCGCCGAGAGGCGACCGAACACGATGGCGGTCCGCGAGACCGGCGAGGCGCGCAGCTTGTCGAAGTACCCGCCCTCGATGTCCTCGACGAGGTACAGGGCCGCGGTGCCGAAGGACGCGGCGAGCAGGATCGAGCTGGGGAGCTGGAAGGCCGCGTAGTTCTGACCCATGAGGAACGACGTCGACGCGGAGGGGAAGATCCTGGCGGCCTGCCCCACGTTGACGACGAGGAAGAACAGCGGGATGAACAGCGTCGGCAGCAACGCCTCGGGGGTCCGCAACGCCTCCTTCAGCGAGCGCTCCGTGAGGATCAAGGAATCACTCATACCTGCACCTCCTGCACCTCGCCGGCGACACGCTCGCGCGTGCGTCCGGTCGCGTCGAGGAACACCTCGTCGAGCGTGGGCTCCTCGGCGAGCCCCCGCCGCTGCTGCAGCTCCGACTTCAGGGAGGAGGGCGTCCCCTCCCGGACGATCAGTCCGCCGTCGATGATCGCGAGGCGGTCGCAGAGCTGATCGGCCTCCTCCAGGTACTGCGTCGTGAGGAAGACGGTCGTCCCGCGCTCGTTGATGCGCCGGAGTTCGTCCCAGACGGTCAGCCGGCTGGCGGGGTCGAGGCCGGTCGTGGGCTCGTCGAGGAACAGGACCTCCGGCTCGTGGACGAGTGCCGACGCCAGGTCGAGCCGCCGCTTCATGCCTCCCGAGTAGCCCTTGATGCGCCGATCCGCGGCCTCGACGAGGTCGACGAGCTCCAGGAGCTCCTGGGCCCGCTCGACAGCCGGCGCCCGCGCGCTTCCGAACAACCGCGCCTGCAGGATCAGCAACTCGCGGCCGGTCTGGCGGGGGTCCAGTCCGACCTCCTGAAGGGCGACGCCGATCTTCCTGCGTGCTGCGTCCGGATCCGCGGTCACGTCGACGCCCGCGACGCGGGCCGAGCCGGAGGTGATCGTCATGAGCGTCGTCAGCATCCGGACGGTCGTGGACTTGCCCGCGCCGTTCGGTCCCAGGAAGCCGAAGACCTCACCCCCGTTGACCTGGAGATCGACGCCACGGACCGCGTCCACCTCGCCGCCGCGCCCACTGAAGTGCTTGACGAGTCGTTCGGCCTCCACCGCCGGTGTCATGGTCCGACCCCCCGGTGGACCGCCGTGTCGTTCGCGAACATGAGCTGGTCCTCCCTTTGTCCTCGTTCCGGGCGCACGTCGCGGACCCGCAACGAGCGAAATGGCATCGCTCGAACCCCGCATCATCCACGAAATCGGTCCCGGCGACAGGTCGTGCCCGCCGGAGCTAGGATGCGCCCCGCCTCCATGCGCACCAAGTCCGACCCTCTCCGACGGTAGGAGTCACGCGTGTCAGCGAAGTCGGCCGGCAACGAGGCCGAAGTCATGGCGTTCCACGACGCCGCGGCGTTCGAGGCGTGGCTGGATACGCACGTCGACCTTCGGGCCGGTGTGTGGCTGAAGCTCGCGAAGAAGGGATCGGGCGTCCCGTCGTTGACCGCCGACGAGGCGGTCGACGTCGGTCTGTGCTACGGCTGGATCTCCGGCCAGCGCAGATCCTCCGACGAGGTCTACTACCTGCAGAGGTACGTGCCCCGCCGGGCCCGGAGCCGATGGTCGCAGGTGAATGTGGCCAGGGTCGAGGAGCTGCTGACGGCCGGGCGGATGCGACCGTCCGGCCTGACCGAGATCGAGGCCGCCAAGGCGGACGGCAGGTGGGCTGCCGCCTACGAACCGCAGCGCAACGCTTCCGTCCCGTCCGATCTCGCTGCCGCCCTGGCGACGAACCCGCGGGCGGCGGCGGCCTTCGACGCGCTCAACAAGACGCAGCGGTACGCCGTGACCCTGAAGCTCGTGACTGCCCGCACGGCCACGGCGCGCGCCGCCCAGCTCCGCAGAGCGATGACCGCGCTCGAAGCAGGCGGCGTCCCGTGAATCGACGACTCAGCGTTCGGCGGCGAAGGACTCGCCACCCCGTGTCTACGCTGTGTCGGCGTTCGTGAGTTTGTAGATATCACCGCTCTGATTGCTCTGGCACCTGATCCGATCGAAGTAGAGCGTCACGGAGGTGTCGGCCTCCTCGAAGGCGAACATGCTGAACGCGTCCTTTCCTCTCGGAACCGAGGCGATGACGGTCGCGGGGCCACCGATGGGGTACCGGACAAGGCGGGCCCCCGCGCCGCACTGCCAATGGTCCGCCCGCCCGGTACGGACGTAGTACACCGTGCCGTCGGCGGTCACGGCGGAGCCATACTGCTGCCGGTCCGGGTTCGGCAGTCGGACCGTCTGGGCGGTGCTGATCTGGTAGCGGTAGACGTTGCAGTTGGTGAAGTTGCCGCGCGCCAACCTGCACGATTCCCAGACCGCCCAGTCCCCGTTCACCTGATTGCTGATCAGGTACCTGTGTCGTGGATCGGCCTCAGCGAGCACCTGAGACTGTCCGGTCAACCGGTCGTACAGGATCAGCCGGACCCATTGTGTCGATCCGTCGAATTTACCCCTTGCGAAGAACAGGTGATCGGCGGAGATCCCAGGCTCGAACTCCCAGAGCCTCGTGTTCACGCCGCTGCCCGGGGCGGTTCGATCCCCGGTGGTCACGTCGTACATCTTCAGGTTTGCTCCCCGCCGGCCCACCTCCTGGTACAACACCGTTGTGCCGTCGATCGCCGCGCCATTGCTGTTCGTCCCTGCTGGGTTCACCTTGATCCTCGGCTGGCCCGTCTGCTTCGCGAAGCTGTCGAAGTGGCGTGGGTGCGCGATGCTGTTCTGGTCCCAAACGAGGTATCCAGCACCGAAGCTCGGTTGGAACTCAGAGACGCGTTTCGTCGAGATCAGCGCGGTCGGCGTCCCGGCGAACGCTGGTTGCCCGGTCGTGAGCATGAGCGCGAGCGCAGCCGTCAGGCATGCCGAGCGCTGGAACGCTCTCGATCGGACGGCTTCGTGCAGAGAGATTCGGGACCGCAGCATGGTGAGGACCCCCTTCCGCTGGCACCAAGTCGATCAGCGAACGCCACCGTAGCCCTGTGTTGTCTGCCAGCGCAAATCAGACCGCCTCCCCGGTACGGGGAACAGGTACATAGCCGCTTCGCCGGTCAACGTCAGGAGAGGGGCGCGGAGCCCCACAGCCTTCGGCGTGCCGTCCGCGGCGCCCTTCGACCTCCTGCCCCGTGTCGCCGGGCGGCGGTATCGTCCGGTCGTGGCCAAGCTCACCGCTCGCCAGCGGATGAACCTGCCGGAGAGGGCGTTCGCCTACGTGGACGCCGACGGGCGCCGGCGGCTTCCCATCCACGATGAGGCCCACGTGCGCAACGCCCTCGCGCGTTTCGACCGGGTCGCCTTCGAGGACGACGCCGCTCGCGACCGCGCTCGCCGGCGGCTGCTCCGGGCCGCCAAGCGGTTCGGCATCGTGCCCGTCGGCTTCATGGACGGCCAGGTCCGGTCCGAGCGCAACGTCCGCTCGCCCGACCTCGCATCGCTGCCCACCGGGACCCTCACGTTCCTGCTCACCGACATCGAGGACTCCACCGGCCTGCTCCGGCGCCTTCGGGACGGCTACGCCCCGGTGCTGCGGGACGTCCGGAGCCTGATCAACGCATCCGTGCGGACGGCCGGGGGCCGCAAGGTCGATGCCACGGGTGACGAGTTCCTTGCGGTCTTCGCACGCCCCACGCCGGCGCTCATGGCGGCCGTGGAGATCCAGCGAGCGCTGCTCGAGCGGACCTGGCCCCGCGGTCTCGAGATCCGCGTGCGCGCCGGGATCCACGGAGGCCGGCCCACGCTGACCGAGTCCGGGTACGTGGGCCTGTCGGTCCACACGGTTGCGCGCGTGTGTTCGGTGGGCCACGGCGGGCAGATCGTGGTCTCCGCGCAGACGAAGGCAGCTGCGGCCCGGGGCATGCCTGCCGGGATGCGCCTGCGCCGGCTCGGGACCCATCGGCTCGTCGGGCTCCCTCGCACCGCGGCCCTCTTCCAGCTCGAGGCGGAGGGGCTGGGCACCCGGTTCCCGCCGCTGCGGATATCGCCCGTGTAGTCGCCGGAGATCGGCGGACGACGGAGTGAGGAGCACCAAGCCCAGAGTGTGTGCAGGAGTCGTTCGGTCGCCACGTGGAAGCGTGGCGCGGCAACGACCGGTTCGGGGAACCTCAGGTAGATCCACGCCGTCCCACCCTCGTTCGTTCGACATCTGCGATCTGAGGAGGACCTCATGGCCGGCAAGGGACAGGGAATCGCAGGCATGCTGAGCGGGAT
>JALYMB010000196.1 GCA_030773935.1 Actinomycetota bacterium
ACGGCTCCCCGGGAACCATGGTCTTCACCGTCTGCGGCGATGTGCGGCGGGAAGGTGTGTTCGAGCTGCCACTCGGGACCCCGCTCCGGTACCTGGTGGAAGATCTTGCCGGAGGTCCGCCGGAAGGGCGTAGCCTGAAGGCGATCTTCCCCGGCGCATCGAACACCGTGCTCGCGCCAGGGGAGCTGGACGTCCCAATGGACTTCGACTCGATGCGCGAGGTCGGATCCGGTCTCGGTTCTGCGGGCTTCGCCGTCTTCGACGATTCGGCGTGCATGGTGAAGGCCGCGCAGGTCTACTCGCGCTTCCTATATGTGGAGTCCTGCGGCCAGTGCCCGGCGTGCAAGTTCGGCACCGGAGAAGTCACGAGGCTCCTCGCGAACGTGGAGGCGGACGGCGCATCGGATCAGGATGTGGAGTCCATCCTGGTGCGAGCCAGAGGCTCGACCGACGGCCAGAAATGCGCCCTCCCCACGGGCGAGAGTTTGCTGATGCAGAGCCTCGTGCAGGTGTTCTCGGAGGAGTTCCGCAGCCACGTCGATGGCGGGTGTCCCCGGCCCCGGGAGCTCGCCCTCCACAAGATCGTCGATTGGGACGCGGTGGCCGGCAAGTTCCTCTACGACGAGGCCTACGCGAGCAAGCAGTCCGACTGGACTTACGACACCTGATCCTGGCTGCGCTCAGCGCCGCCGTCGACGATCGGCGGCTCACTCCGGCTACTCGGGCGACTCCGGCGCTTTCGGCTCCTCGCCGACCTCACCGTCGGCTTGCTCGCGGAGGAGATCGATGTGGCCGAGGTGGCGCCCGGTCTCCTCGATGAGATGGACGATGATCCAGCGCAGCGAGAACCCTCGGCTCGCCGAGAGGGCCTCGAGCGACGGCGCGGCTGCGATCACGGCGTCGCAGCGCGCCGCCTCCGCCGTGTAGGCGGCGAGCAGATCGGCCATCAACACGTCGTCGGGGGGATGGAACTCGGCGTTCTGGTCCTCGTCCGTCCAGTCGTAGGTCAGGCCCTCCTCGCCGCGAACACCTCGCGGAACCAGGACCGCTCGACGTTCTCCAGGTGCCGCACGATGCCGGGCAGGTTCAGCCCGCTGGGCGTGTCCACCGAACGCAGCGTCTGGTCGGACGCTGCTCGGACCTTCCACGCGACCAGGTCGCGCTGGCGCTGCAAGAACCCCATGAGCGTGGTGCGCTCGTCGCCCCGGTGCGCGGCCCCCGTAACGCCGCCGCGCACGCCGTTCGCTTCGCCGCCGCCGTCATCCGCCACAGGCACAGGCGCCGCCGCAGGCGCACCCTCCGGATGCCGGCCCGGGCGTGGCCCCGCCGCCGGCCTGCTCGGGCGCAGCGCCACCGCCGGTCGTGAAGAACGAGAAGCGCCGCCGCAGCCGATCGCTCCCGCACGAGGGGCAGACCAGCGCGGTGTCGACGCCGCCGCCCATCGGGCGCCGCTGCTCGAACGGATGCTCGCAAGCAAGGCAGACGAACTCGTAGGTCGTCATCGCCCCACACGGTACCCGAGTGCGGCGACGCGTAGCGATACCGGCCGACGTCTCCTTCTGGGCGCGTGCCGGCCGCCGGGGCACGTTGCCCTGCAGGGCATGGCCGACCCGGCGTGGCTCCTCGGTGGTGGGGCGCACCGGTCGGCCTCTTGAGGCGCCAAGAAGCCAGCCTCAGTCAACCGCAAGCATCAACTGAGGAAGGATCCCCTCTCCGGTGTGGCAAGGACAGCCTCTGCACGTTCTCTTCCAACCCAGCCCCCAACCCTCACGAAGGATCAGGGCCGCTTCAAGATCCATGACGCCGGCATGCCGCCGATCACCCCCCACGCGCCCGGCCACATCTCCTCGCACTGGCAAGCAGAACACGAGATCCTGACCGAGCCGCTCACGCCCCAAGCGTAGATGAGGAACGGGAGACCTCGGCCCTCCCCAGCTTTACGGACATGTGGTTCAGACGCTGATGCAGCTGCGGCGATGCTCAAGGGCAGGATCGCCGAGCGCGACCGAGGCCCGGTTAGGAACACCGGTGCGCTACAGCCATGTGGTTTCAAGCACGGGCGTTACAGACATGTGATGTGCCACACCGCTCCTACGGCGCACGAGTTACTCCCCCCTGCCTGCTCGCTGGATAGCTGCGAGACTGCCGGAACTCGGAGGAGATCCCATTGTTCACAGCGAAAAATCGAGAAGAACCGCGTCTTCGGGAACCGAGTCGTCGACCGGGCGAAGATCTCTTCGGTGGGTGCCACTCCTTACCTACGCGCTGACGGGCCCAAAGCGTATGCGAGGGTCTCAGGTCCCTACTCTTCCCGAAGGATCTCGGCGGGCTTGAGA
>JALYMB010000197.1 GCA_030773935.1 Actinomycetota bacterium
CCTTCTCCGCGGGCATCCACGCGATCAACGGGGGCGCGATGAACTGCTTCGACACGCTGGATCTGGGGCTCGCGCTCCAGGCCTACGTGCAGTACACCCAGGAGCAGATCCCGAACTATTGGGCGTATGCGGAGCACTTCGTGCTGGCCGACCGGTTCTTCACCGGCATCTACGGACCGACGGGCGTCGAGCACCTGGACACGGTGGCCGCGCAGACCGACCGGTTCATCGACCACGAACGTGCCAATCCTCCGGGGCAGTTCGGCACGAACGGCATCCCCCGCGAGTTCTGCCGCGACGACACGGAGCGTGCGTATTCCTTCAAGAAGCTCACGCCGAGGCAGATCGTGCGTGTCGGTGAGGTGGAGAACGAGGGGAACGGAGGACCGATCACCCGCAAGTTCGGGTACCTGCGCCGCGCCTGTACGAACATCCGTATCCTGCCCGACGAGCTGGAGGCCGCGGCCATTCCCTGGACCTACTACCTGGGCGAGAACCTCTACGTGGAGACACCGTCGTGGATCCGGCACTGGGCCTTCGGTCCCATGATGAACGACGTGAAGACCGACGAGCGGTTCCTACGGGACGCGAAGGCCGGCGAGCTGCCCGCCGTGTCCTGGCTGGTTCCCGACACGCGGGACAGCGAGCACCCACCCGCCAGCGTCTGCGCCGGCGAGAACTGGACCGTGCAGGTGATGAACGCACTCCAGCGCAGCCCGGACTGGAAGCACACCGCGGTCGTGATCTCGTGGGACGACTTCGGCGGCTTCTACGATCACGTGCCGCCTCCGCACGTTGACGAGTACGGGATGGGGCCGCGCGCGCCGATGCTGCTGATCTCGCCGTGGGCGCGCCGGGGCTACGTCGCGCACGATACGCTCGAGTTCGCGAGCGTCCTCAAGATGATCGAGACCATCTGGGGCCTGCCGCCGCTCACGGAACGCGACGCCAACGCCGGCGACATGCTCGACCTCTTCGACTTCTCTGGCCAGCCCAATCCCCGCCTGATCCTGCGGCCGCGGGACTGCACGAAGGCGTACTGAAGGCCTCGATGCGATCCGGACCGCCGGTCGTCGCCTAGACGGCCCGCAGGCTCTGCCGCTCGGGTTCGAGGGCGTCTCGTTGTGTCACGTGCCCGGGCAGGGAGATCACGAAGCGGGCGCCACCACCGGGACGGTCCAGCGCCCGGGCGCTCCCGCCGTGGAGCTCGGCGAACCGTTTCACCAGCGACAGACCGATGCCCACTCCGCCACCCTTGGAGTCCGGCCCTTGCCGGAAGGAGTCGAACAACACCAGCTTGAGGTCGTCGGGGATCCCCGGACCCTCGTCCTCGACGGCCAGCTCGATGCCGTCGGCCTTTCCGCGCACGGACACCAGAACGGGCGTCCCCAGCGGTGTGTGGCGCGCCGCGTTCACGAGCAGATTCTCGATGACGCGCTCCACCATCGTGGGGTCCACGTCCACCAGAACGGGGTCCGCGTCCACACGCACAGGGTGGGCCGGCAGTGCCTCACAGTCGCGCACCACCCGGCCGGCCAACGCACCGATGTCGGTGGGCTGCCGATCCGGATGCAGGAGACCGCGGTCGATCTTGTCCAGGTCCAGCAGATCGTCCAGGAGCCTGTTGGTCTTGCGGCCGCTCATCTCGATCACCTCGAACAGGCTCGTCCGTTGCTCGTCGGTGAGCTGGAGCTGCTCTCCTCGTCGAAGCGTCGACACGGCGCCGAGCACCGCCGCCGTCGGCCCCTTCAGATCGTGCGAGACCGCGTGCAGCAGGGTGTTCTTCAGGTCGTTCAGATCCCGGAGCTGCTCGGAGACGTCGTGCTCGTGCATGGCCACCTGACGCTGCAGCTCGATCGAGCTCTTGAGCGTGGCGAGCAGCGCCGCGACGATCAGGAACACGGCCAGGCGGACCAGTCCGTTCCAGTACGGGATCAGGCCCGTGCTGGGACCGCCCATCACGTCTCCCAGGGTGCCGCCGGCCGCGGCCAGGATCGCCATGACCGCGCCCGCCCTGCGCCCCAGGTGCCACGTGATCAACCCGATGGGCATGAGATAGAACAGGCCGAACGAGATCTCGGACCAGGCCATGGAGTCCAGCACGCCCACGACCAGGCAGAACACGATGCCGAGGACGAACACGAACAGCGGAGGCCTCTGTCCGAAGAAGGCCTCGGTCCGCTGGAGGACGTGCCGCTCCTCCTGGGCAGGCCGATGAGAGGATTCGCTGTTCACGGGATGAATCTCGGCGCGCGCCAGCCGTGGCTTGAGGCTCTTCTACCCGGTTTTTGGTAGTCGCCTCTCACTAGGCACGGGTGGTCCCTCGAGCAACTCGCCGAGGGCCCGGAACGCGCGCCCGCGATGGCTGATCCGATCCTTCTGCTCGTCGGTGAGCTCCGCCATCGTGAGATCCCAGCCGGCGGGCACGAAGACGGGGTCGTAGCCGAACCCGGCGGCTCCTCGCGGCTCGCGCCTCACCACCCCCTCGCAGATCTCCTCGGTGTGCAGCTCGTTCCCGTCGGGCATGGCGACGGCGGCCACGCACCGGTACCGGGCGGTGCGACCCGAGGCCGGCACCCCCTTCAAGGCGCGGAGCATCTGCTGCAGGTTCTGCTCGGCCGTCGCGTCCTCCCCGGCATAGCGGGCGCTGCGAGGGCCGGGCGCGCCGCCCAGCGCGTCGACCTCGATCCCGGAATCGTCGGCCACGGCCGGCAGACCGAGCGCCGCGGCCACCGCGCGCGCCTTCAGCAGGGCGTTCTCGAGGTAGGTGTCGCCGGTCTCTTCGACATCCGGCCAGGGTCGCGGATCGCTCTCGAACGTGACCCACGTCACGGGCCAGGCCGCGCAGATCCGGGCGATCTCCCGGAGCTTGTGGGGGTTCCGGGAGGCGACGGCGAGGTGCGACGGAACGCTCATCTACGCCAGAGCGTCGAGCTGGATCTCGGTGAGACGCTGGATGCCGGCGGACGCCAGGTCGAGCATCGCGTCCAGATCTCCGCGTGCGAACGGCTCGCCCTCCGCCGTCCCCTGGACCTCCACGAGCTTGCCGGTGCCGGTCATGACCACGTTGCAATCCACATCGGCTCCGGCATCCTCCTCGTAGCACAGGTCCAGCACCGGCCGGCCGTCCACGATGCCCACCGACACGGCAGCCACGCTGTCGCGAAGGACGTCGCCGGGCACGACAGCGCGCTCCTGCAATCCACGGATCGCGAGCGCCAGCGCAACGTAGCCGCCGGTGATCGAGGCCGTGCGCGTACCGGCGTCGGCCTGCAGGACGTCACAGTCCACGGTGATCGTCCGTTCGCCGAGTCGCCCGAGGTCCGTGATCGCACGGAGGGACCGGCCGATCAGGCGCTGGATCTCCTGCGTCCTCCCACCGGGACGGCCCTTGTTCACCTCGCGCGGGGAGCGCTCGCTCGTGGAGGCAGGCAGCATCGAGTACTCCCCCGTCACCCACCCGCGGTTCGTACCGCGGAGCCAGCGCGGCGCCTCCTCGGACACCGAGGCCGAGCACAGCACGCGCGTCCGGCCCATGGAGAGCAGTACGGAGCCCGCCGCCCACTCCTGGAAGCCCAGTTCCCACATGATCGGCCGGAGCTCGCCGGCGGCACGGTCGTCGGGCCGCGCGCTCACGAGCCGATCACCGTGACGAGCCCCTGGTCGGCGAGCTCCACCGGGCCGTAGACCGAGCGCGCTTCGGCCAGAGAGACCGCCGGATCGAGCGTGGGCAGGATGTGCGTCAGCAGCAGACGGCCCACGCCCGCTGCCTTCGCGTGCTCGGCCGCCTGACGCGCCGACAGGTGGAACGGCAACAGATCGGAGGCGTCCTGATAGGAGGCCTCCGCGAGCAGCACGTCGGCGCCGCGCGCCAAATCCACGACGGCGTGGCCCGGTCCCGTGTCGCCCGTATAAGCCAGGGTCGCCCCGCCGGCCGCCAGCCGGTACCCAAGGGCGGGCACCCCCACGTGTGCCATATCGAACGCGTCGATCTCGAACGGTCCCACCCGGAAGTGGTCGCCGCCCTCCACCGTGGTGAACGCGTACGCCTCCCCCATCACGTCACGGCCGTCCTCGGCGACGAGCAGAGACAGCAACGAGACGAAGCCCTTGGGCGAGTAGAACGGCAGGCCCGAGTCGCCGAGCCCCCCGTAGTAGCGGGCGTAGAACGCCGGCACCACGTCCACGAAGTGATCGGGATGGCCGTGGGTGATCACGATCGCCGACAGATCCTTGATCGCCAGGGCGCTCTGGAGGTTCGCGAAGGTGCCGGTGCCTGCGTCGAGCCAGATGTGCGTGTCCTCGTGGCTGACGAGGTATCCACAGGTGGCGCCCCCGGCGGGTGGCCACGTGCCGGAGGAGCCCAGGACCGTCAGCTTCACCCGTCACCTCCGACGAGCTCGGCGTGAGCCGCGTGAACCTCGGAGAGCTCCGGTCCGAGGAAGACCTGTGCCACGGCCTGGAAGTCGGCCGGGTCCCCGGTGGCCAGGAAGGTATGGGTCGGAGGGCTCGGCTCCTCGCGCTGGAGCCCCTGACGCACCAACGTGGCGTAGACGTCCTTGGCGGTCTCCTCAGCGCTGGAGACCAGGACGACATCGGGGCCCAGCTCCAGCTGGAGCAGGCCCGACAGCAGCGGGTAGTGCGTGCAACCCAGGATCAACGTGTCGATGCCCCCTCCTTGCAACGGCTCAAGATACCTGCGCGCGACCCTCCGTAACCCGTCGCTCGTGGTGTCGCCCCGCTCAACGTGCTCGACGAACAGCGGGCAGGCGACGGACAGGAGGGTGACGGCGGCCCCGGTGGCGACCACCGCGCGATCGTAGGCGCCGCTGGCCACGGTGGCCTCGGTCCCGATGAGCCCGATCTTGCCGCTGCGGGTGGCGCGGACCGCGGCCCGGGCGCCGGGGTCGATCACGCCCACCACGGGGATGCCTGCCCTGTCGGCGATATCGCCGATCGCGCTCACCTCCACGGAGTTGCAGGCCACCACGAGCATCTTCACGTCACGCCGCACCAGGAGGTCCGCGATCTCCAGGGCGAACCGCCGGATCTCCGCGACGGGCCGCGGTCCGTACGGGAAACGCGCGGTATCGCCCAGGTACACCAATGGCTCGTGCGGCATCAGATCCAGGATCGCGCGGGCGACCGTGAGCCCTCCGACCCCCGAGTCGAACACACCGATCGGTCGCCGGTCACTCACCTGAGCGCTACCACCACAGGGACTCCGCCACGCCCTTCTCGGCCAGGGCGAGGTCCTCGGCCCAGGCGTTCGTCGAAAGGTACTTCCATCCACCGTCGGGAAGCAGGCAGACGATGTCGCCCTCTTCGATCTCCGCGGCCACGCGCTGCGCCACGTGCACGACCGCGCCCGAGGAGACACCGCTGAAGATCCCCTCGCGAGCGGTGAGCAGCCGCGTGGTGCGCAACGAGTCCGAGGCGTTCACCAGGAACTTCCGGTTCACCTGTTCGGGATCGAAGATCGGTGGCACGAATCCCTCGTCGAGCGAACGCAGGCCGTAGACCAGATCCCCGAGCTCGGGCTCGGCCGCGATCACCTTCACGTCGGGATTGTGGCGATGGAGCGCTCGGCCGTTGCCCGTCAATGTGCCGCCGGTCCCCATCCCCGCCACGAAGTGGGTGATCTGGGGCAGGTCGGCGATGATCTCGGGCGCCGTGCCCTCCTCATGCGCGAGCGGGTTCGCCGGATTGCCGTACTGGAAGGGCATGAAGTACCTGTCATCGGCGGCGAGCGCGTTCGCCACCTCGATCGAGCCGTTCGTTCCCTTGCCGCCGTCGCTGAAGACCACCTCGGCGCCGAACAGCCGGAGCAGGCCGAGCCGCTCCTCACTCGCGTTGTCGGGGATGACGACGGTGAGGCGGTATCCCTTGCGGGCGGCCACCATGGCCAGCGCGATGCCCGTGTTTCCCGAGGTGGGCTCCAGGATCACTCGCTCGAGCGTGAGCTCGCCCGAGGCCTCCGCCATCTCCACCATCTTCTTGGCGATGCGATCCTTCGTCGAGCCCGTGGGGTTGTTCCCCTCCAGCTTGGCCCACAGGCGCACGCCCGGTCTCGGTGACATCCGGGGCATGCCGACGAGGGGCGTGTTGCCGATCGCGGCGAGGATGTCGTCGTAACGCACGAAGTCGAGTATCCCAGCGGGAGGGCCGACCCGAGGGGCGCTACGGCGCTCGGTAGATCTGTTGATGGCCGGATGCGACCCGATGACCCTCAACGTCGATCCAGAACGGATCGTGGGCGATCCGCCCGTCGGCGAACGACGGGCTGGCCAGGATCGAGGCAAGCGTGGTGAGGGTGACGTTGGTCGCGCTCGGGGTTCCGGTGTATGTGTGGATCGTGAACAGCGCCCCGGGCCGAACGGTGAGGATGCGCCACACGTGGTCGGTATTCCGCAGGTAATGTCCCTGGAACAGGTGCTCGCCGGTCGTGAGAGCGCCGTCGTCGATCGCGGCCTGGTGTGCCGGGTTGCCGGCGAACCAGCGGCCGACGTCGATCACGATCATGGGCGGGGACTGCTCGGTGGCGGCGGCCCGGATGTAGGCGATGTGGCGACCGTTGGCCACCGGAGGCCCGGTTACGGCGGCCAGGCGCGCCCGCATGGCGGCCAGATCCGCCTGCGTCCGCTCCACGCGGCCCTGCGCCTCCGTCTTCTCGCCCTGGAGGATGTTCAGGCTCTCCTGCTGGGTCGCGAGGCGCGACTCCAGCTCAGCGACGTTCGCCTGAAGGGCGGTCACCTCTGCGAGCGTCGCGCCGGTCTGGTTCTGCGCGGTCGCGGTGTCGACGCGCGCGGTATGCACGAGTTGGTCGCGGTCGCGGATCTGACCTTGCTGCCACGCGTAGACGATCCCACCGCCCAGGAGCATCGCCGCCACCAACGCCAACGCCATCAACGCGATCAGCAGTCGCGATCGCGAACCGGCCGCGTCGGGGATCAGGACGATGCGATCGGACGGCGTCTCGGCGGGGAGCGTGGGTGTCTTCATGCGCGATGTCCTCCGCGGCAACGCTAGTCCTCCCCTTCCATGCAGGTCAAGGAGCCGAAGGGACTAGGTGTCGGCCTTCCGAGCGTTGCGCGCTCGCTTCGGTCCGCCTCAGATCGCCTGAAGGTCGGCGAGCAGCTGAACTCGTACGGCGGCCAGCGCGTCGAAACGGTTCACAAGGCGCTCGTAGGCGATGCCGGCGAGATAGGGCCAGGGGTGGAAGTACAGGTAGTCGGGCTTCGTCTCGAGCAGCTCGACGTCGACCACGCGGAACCCCGACCCGGCGGCCAGGGCCGCGAGCCGCTTCTTCGAGTTGGCTCGGTACCGGGTCGGGAAGGTGTCGGCTTCGACGCGGCCGCGCTTCTCGTTGAACCACTCATGGAACTTCGTCGGCGTGAGGGTTGCGAACATGGCGACGTAGTGCCATCTGTTCGGCGTATGGATCAACAGATGTCCGCCGGGCTTGAGCACCCGACGGAGCTCCCGCATGGCGGCGACGGGCCGTTCCAGATGCTCGAACACGTACTTCGAGAACACCAGGTCGAATTGTCCTTCCGCGTAGGGAAGTGACGCGAGATCGGCCACCGCCGCATCGGTGAGGTTGGCGTTCTCGGTGACGGTCGGGTCGATGTCGACGCCTGCCATTCGGCCGACGATGCTCCGATAGTCGTAGGGGTACTTGATGCCGCGGCCTGCGCCGACATCCAGCACGGCCGCACCCGGTTGGAGGTAGCGGCGGATCAACATGTCGAAGCGCGCGTGCTCGTTCACGTAGCCGAGATAGAAGCGGCGATCCAGGTCCTCGATGGTGGTCATGACAGCGCTCAGAGTGTAGACGCGCGTATGCGAGGCGGAGGCGACCGCAGCTTCGCTGCCGCGTTCCAGCAACCTCCTCTTGGCAGAGCATCGTCGACCACGTATCCCATTCAGGCTGCTCGACAGGTTGACACCCGGTTGGGTCAGAAAGGCCGCTAACCGCCCGCGACCGCGGGGAGGATGGACACGGTGTCGCCCTCCTTCACCGCTGTCTCGAGCGAACCGAGGTATCGGACATCCTCGTCGTTGACGTAGACGTTGATGAAGCGGTGCAGGCCACCGTCGGCGGCGATCACGTTCTTCGTGATGCCGGGGTATCGCGACTCGAGGTCGGCGAGGACCTCGGTCAGGGTGGAACCGTCCGCGGGCACCTTCGCCTCGTTGCCGGTGTGCTTGCGCAGGATCGTGGGGAGCTTCACGGTCACGGCCATGTCGGTCGGGTTCTCCTTCGTTCGTCTAGTCGCGCGCGGGGACGCCGCAGAACTGTTCGTAGTCGATCAGCTCGGTGATGGTCGGCGCCTTGCCGCACACCGGGCAGTCCGCGTCCCAGCGGATCTTCACTTCCTGGAAGTCCATGTGGAGGGCGTCGTACAGCAGCAGGCGCCCGACGAGCGGGTCGCCCTCGCCCGTGATGAGCTTGATCGCCTCGGTGGCCTGGATGGCGCCGATCACGCCCGGGAGCACGCCGAACACGCCGCCCTCGGCGCAGCTCGGCACGGTGCCGGGCGGTGGCGGCGAAGGGAACAGGCAGCGGTAGCACGGAGCCTCCTGGCCCGGCAGGAACACCGTGGCCTGCCCCTCGAACTGGTAGATCGAGCCGTACACCAGCGGCTTGCCCAGGAACTGCGTGGCGTCGTTCACCAGGTATCGCACCGGGAAGTTGTCGGTGCCGTCGATCACGACGTCGTAGGGCTCCATGATCCCGAAGACGTTGTCGCTGAACAGCAGCGTGTCGTGGGGGACCAGCTCGATCGTCGGGTTGACCGCCTCCAGGTGTTCGACGGCGGACGCCACCTTGGATCGGCCCACGTCCGCGTTCGTGTGGAGGATCTGCCGCTGCAGGTTGCTGACGTCCACATGGTCGAAATCGACGATCCCGATCGTGCCGATGCCGGCGGCGGCCAGGTACAGCAGCACCGGCGAGCCCAGGCCGCCCGCGCCGATGACGAGGACCTTGCTGTCCAGGAGCTTGCGCTGGCCGGCCCCGCCGATGTTCGGCAGGATGATGTGGCGTGCGTAGCGCTGGACCTGATCCTCGGTGAACGGCGCGGCGGTCATGTGATGCTCAGCTCCTCCTCGGTGACCTCGCCGTTCAGGATGAAGAAGGAGCGGAGCTCCGGCTCCTCACGGTCGGCGAGGGACAGCAACATGTAGCGCGCCTCGGGGTAGAAGGCCAGCCGGATGTCCGTGTCCGACGGGTAGGCATCCGAATGGGTGTGGGAGTGGTAGATGGCCCACAGCTCCAAGCTCTCGTCGTCCATCGCGTCGAAGACCTGCAGCTGCTCGCGGCCGTCCAGGCGGTAGGTGACCGGGCTCGCGTCGGCGTTCTTCATGGGGAAGACCTTCACCGGTGCGCCCTCGCGCCCGGCGATCACGCCGCAGCACTCGTTGGGAAACTCGCGGAGTCCCTGCTCCACGATCTCCTTGAAGAAGACGCCGTCGAACTCTGTCATGACCTCTCGATGTGTGCGCTCGCAAGACGCGCTGGCAGCCACGCCATCTGCAGGTGCAAATCGTAGCAGGGGGGTCGATTATTCCCGCAGCCGGCCGGTCACCGTGACGGCGCCTGCGGGTCCGTCCGCGGTCTGCCCCACGACGTCGTGAGCGATCCCCCGCCGATCCAGGGCCGCGATGAGGTCGTCGGGGCGGGTGGTGGCGATCAGCAGCCCGCCCGAGGTCTGCGCGTCGGCGAGCAGCAGCTGCTCGGGCTCGGTGAGGTCACCCCAATCGGTGTGCGGGTCCACGAACGCGTGGTTGCGACGCGTGCCGCCGGCGGCCACCCCCTCGTGGGCAAGTGCGATCGCCCCGGGGATGAACGAGACGGCACCGGCGTCGACCCGGGCGGCCACGCCGGAGGAGAGGAGCATCGTGTGAAGGTGGCCGACGAGTCCGAATCCGGTGACGTCGGTGGCGGCCTCGACGCCGGCCTCCTCCATGGCCTCGGCCGCGTCGCGGTTCAGCGTGGTCATGACCTCGACGGCCGCGCGGGTGAGCTCCGGCGAGGCCTTCCCCTGCTTGATCGCGGTGGAGATCATCCCCAGCCCCAACGGCTTCGTGAGGATCAGGGAGGCGCCGGCCGGCACGCTGGAGTTCCGCGTGAGGTGGTCCG
>JALYMB010000198.1 GCA_030773935.1 Actinomycetota bacterium
CAGCTGCACTCCGTCGCGGGGTTGCTGGCCGGTCGCGGCATCCTGACGCAGCCACCCTTCCGCGCGCCGCACCACTCCATCTCCACGGCGGGGCTGCTCGGCGGAGGAACCGGCTTCCTTCGACCCGGCGAGGTGTCGCTGGCCACCCACGGTGTGCTGTTCCTCGACGAGCTCACCGAGTTCCGTCGCGATGCCATCGAGAGCCTTCGGCAGCCGCTCGAGGACGGCCGGGTCGTGATCACTCGCGCCGCCGGATCGGTGGAGTTCCCGGCGCGATTCACGTTGGTGGCCGCCGCCAACCCCTGCCCGTGCGGTTTCGAGGGCGACAGCCGCCGTACCTGCTCGTGCGATCCGTACCGCGCGCGCCTGTACCGGACGAAGCTGTCCGGGCCGCTGCTCGATCGGATCGACATCCGCCTGACGATCCCGCGCCTCACCAAACACGAGCTGCTCGGCCAGGGATGGGGGGAGAGCTCGGCGGCCGTCCGCGTCAGGGTCCAGGCAGCGAGAGAGCGGCAGCGCGCCAGGTACGCGGATCTCGCGGTCCGCTGCAACGCACACCTCTCCGGCCCCGTGGTCAGGCGTCAGTCGCGGCTGGACGGCAAGGCCGAGCAGGTGTTGTCGAAGGCCGTCGACAGCATGGCGCTGACGGGGCGGGGCTTCGACCGCGCCTTGAAGGTCGCCCGCACGATCGCGGATCTCGCGGGCGCGGACCGAGTCGGTGCCTCGCATCTGCTCGAGGCATTGTCGTATCGGGCGCTGGGGGAGGAGGACCTCGTCCGTGTCGGATGAGGCCTCTCCACGTCCCACCGCCTACCCGCCGGCGTTCGCGTCCACGGCGACGGACCGCCGGGCGCTCCTGGCGCTGTCGGCTCTGAGCGGTCTGACGGCCCGCAAGCTTCTCGAGCTGGCTGCCGTCGAGGGCCCAGCGTCCGCGTGCATGGCAGCGGTGCTCGTGGGTCGCGCGGGGAGTCGCGGCGACCGCGAACATGTGCGGCGGATCGATCCGGAGAGGATCTCTGCGCGCGTGGCGGCGTGCGACGCGCGGGTCGTCGCGTGGGGAGACGCCGAATACCCGCCCTCGCTCCTGGATCTGGCCGACCCGCCTGCTGTGCTGTACGTACGCGGCCGGGATCTACGATCGCTCGTTTCGCCCGTGGCCGTCGTTGGGTCGCGGCGGTGCTCGGCGTTGGGACGCGAGGTGGCCATGGACATCGCCCGTGGCCTCGCGGCGGTGGGGGCGTGCGTCGTGAGCGGCGCCGCCCGCGGGATCGACACCGGTGCGCACCGCGGCGCCCTGGACGCCGCCGGCACCACCGCGGCCGTGCTCGGGTCCGGGATCGACGTCCTGTATCCACCGGGGTCACGTCGGTTGCTCGAGGAGATCGAGCTGGCGGGGGCGATCGTCAGTGAGTACCCGCCCGGGGTCCATGCCGAGCCGTTCCGCTTCCCGGCGCGCAACCGGATCGTTGCAGGGTTGGCGCGGGCTCTCGTCGTCGTGGAAGGTGCGGGTGGCAGCGGGTCCATGATCTCCGTAGACCACGCCCTGGATCTGGGCCGCGAGGTGTTCGCCGTGCCTGGCCCCGTCACGAGCCCGCTGTGCGAGGTGCCGCTCGCCCTGATCCGGGATGGTGCCACGATGATCCGTGGTGCCGACGATCTGCTGGAAGACCTTGGGTTCGACGAGCGTCCGCCGTCGGTGAGCGGTCCGGTAGAGCTGCCCCCGGACGAACGAGACATCTACGAAGCGCTCCTTGCTCCGTCACTCCCGGATGCGATGGCGCGCGCCGCGAACGTGTCGATCCCCGATGCGGTCGCCGTGTTGACCCGCTTGGAGCTGCGTGGCCTGGTCCGCAACGTCGGCGGGCGGTACGAGCGCCGCCTCACACCCGGCGGCCGAAGGGTGGATCCGGCGAACGCTTGAACCTGGCGCGGGCCGCTGGTACAAGGGACCGGGCCGCACGCAGGCCGAATCGCGCTCCCGCCGACGGAAGGACCGCGTGACCGACGACGAGCTTCCCGCATCTCAGACGTCGCTGATCGAGCGGTTCGTGCGTCACCTCGCGCTTGAGCGCCGGCTCTCGAGCAACACCGCCGGAGCCTACCGGCGGGACGTCCAGCAGCTCGCCACCTTCCTGCGCCGTCAGGGTGGCTCGCTGGAGACCGCGACCTATGCCGCCCTGCGGCGCTTCCTGGCGCACCAGACCACCCTGGGCTACGCGCGCGCATCGATCGCGCGGCGGGTGGGTGCGATCCATACCTTCTACCGCTGGTGTCTGGCTCAGGACATCGTCCGAGCCGATCCCGCCGCCCTGCTCGGCCGGCCGAAGGTGACGAACAGGCTGCCCGTCGTCCTGCGACCTCGCGAAGCGGCGGAGCTGGTCGAGGCCCCCTCCGGACCCGAGCTCGACGACCCGATCGAACGAGCGGTGGCCCTGCGCGACCGTGCGGTGCTCGAGCTGCTCTACGGGTGTGGCTTGCGAGTGGGGGAGGTCGCGAGCCTGACCCTCGAGCGTGTCGATCTGGACCGTGGGCGCGTTCTCGTGCGGGGGAAGGGTGACAAGGAGCGGGAGCTCCCCATGTCGGACTACGCCGTTGGGGCTATGGACGACTACCTGCGCCGGGGCCGCCGGGCCGGGACGTCCGACGCCATCGGTCCCCTCTTCTTCAACCGACGGGGAAATCCCTTCTCGGAGCGTGATATCCGTGCCATGCTCGATCGATACGCGGCGCGTATGCTGCCCGGGAGGCGGGTCACCCCGCACACCCTCAGGCACTCGTACGCCACGCATCTGCTCGAAGGAGGGGCCGACATCAGAGTGGTACAGGAGCTACTCGGGCACGCGAGCGTGGCGACCACGCAGCGCTACACCCACGTCTCCCGTTCGCGTCTGTTCGCGGCCTACGAGCGCAGCCATCCGAGGGCGTGATGGCGACCGCGAAGAAGACCACCACCGCGAAGGCGCCAGCCAGGAAGCCCCCGGCCCGGCCCAAGGGCGGGACGAAGACCGCGACGAAGGCCCCCGTCGTCACGATCCCGCCGCAGGTGGACGATGAGCTCGGCCAACTGTGGCACCAGTGGAAGAGCTCGGGGTCACCCGTTGCGCGCGAGCGTCTCATCCTGCACTATGCGCCGCTCGTGAAGTACGTGGCCTCCCGTGTGGCCACCGGCCTGCCGGCGAGCGTCGAGCAGGCCGACCTGGTCTCCTACGGGATGTTCGGATTGATGGACGCGCTCGGGAAGTTCGAGCCGGGTCGCGGCAACAAGTTCGAGACCTACGCGATCCCGCGGATCAAGGGCGCGATCATCGACGAGCTTCGGGCGATGGACTGGGTGCCGCGCTCCGTTCGTTTCAAGGCTCGCGAACTGGAGAAGGCGCACACCGACCTCGAGTCGATGCTCAAACGCCAGCCCTCCGAGAAAGAGATGGCGGAGCGCCTGGGCATCGGCGTCCGCGAACTCCACGAGGTGGTGAGCCAGATCTCGTTCGTGTCGGTACTGGCGCTCGACGAGATGGTGTCGGTCGGGGCGGACCGCGGCGAGCAGGTCTCGCTCCTGGACACCCTGGCCGACAAGACCCTCGATCCCACGTCGGGGATGGAGGGCCAGGAGACCCGGGGATTGCTCGCGGCGGCCATCAATTCGCTGTCGGAGCGCGAGAAGATCGTCGTCACGCTCTACTACTTCGAGGGACTCACGCTCGCGGAGATCGGCGAGATCCTCGGCGTGACGGAGTCCCGCGTCTGCCAGATCCACACGAAGGCCGTCGGCGGGCTGCGAGGCCAGCTCTCCGAGTTCGACTGACTTCGGCCGCAACGTGTCGTTCGTCACGGTCCTCGCCCGCCGCTGCGCGTAGCGTCGACGGCATGCGAAGGGTCCTTGCGTTCCTGTTGGTGGCGATGCCCGTGACGACGGCGCCAATGCTCGTGGCGCCCGTCCACGCGCGAGCCGCCGGCGTCTGGGTGTGGCCCCTCACCGGTCCCGTGATCCGCGGGTACGACCCGCCGGAGGACCCGTACGGCTCGGGTCACCGGGGGATCGACATCGCCGCTGCGGTCGGCACGCCGGTTCGGGCGGCGGAGGCGGGCACGGTGACGTTCGCGGGGAAGGTCGGCGGCCAGTTGTTCGTCACCGTCAACCACGGCGGGGGACTGGCCAGCACCTACTCGTGGGTCTCGCAGCTGGTCGTGCACAAGAACGATCTGGTGACACGCGGGCAGAGGATCGCCCTCTCGGGGGTGGGGCATCCGGGGTCGCAGGTCACACATCTGCACCTCGGCGCCAAACTCTCGGGCGTCTACGTGGATCCCATGGCCTACCTCGAGCCGCTATCAGTGGCCGGGATGATCCGTCTGGCGCCGTTGTTGCTACCCGCGTAGCTCCTCCGCCGCGCCGCCGGTACGGCGGGTAGCATTGGCCGTCTTGCGCTCCCGACTCCGCACCGCTGTGCGTCTCCACGCTTCTGAACGGGCGCCCGTCCTTGCCGTGGCCGCCCTCCTCCTGGGCCTGACAGCCACGCCGGCACTTGGCCAGGGGACGCCGTCAACAGGGGATTGGTTGCAGTTCCAGGGCGACGCGGGTCACGCGGGATCGGTAGCCGTCGGGCCGCAACCCGCATTCCGCCAGGCCTGGCGCTTCGACCCAGGACTCACCGGCCGGTTCGGCGTCTCGGCTCCCGTCATCGCGGGTGATCTCGCGGTGACCGTTGCTCCCCGCGCCGTCTACGGCGTCGATCTGGCGACCGGAGAACAGTCGTGGAGGATCGATCGGGACTTCGGGCCCTCGGCGCCGCCCGCCATCGCCGGCAGCGCCACCGGGCCGCTGCTGGTGTACACGGAGGGGTTCGGCCCGAACCCGCCGTCCGAGGCGTTCGCCTCTCCGACGGCCGGCACGACGAGCGATGCGGGCGCCACGCCGGCGGATACAGGCGATACGCCGTTCGATTCGCGGGTGATCGCGGTGGACCTGCTCACGCGGCGACCCGTGTGGGATGCCCCGGTGCCACTGCAGGCCGTCTCGCGTACGGGCGTGACGGTCGACGGCACCACCGCATACGTGGGTGACGACGACGGCATGATCACGGCGATCGATCTCGCCGATGGTGAGGTCCGCTGGACCTACGATGCTCCGGGTCCGGTCGCGACATCGATCGGCGCGGCGGAGGGCACGCTGGTGTTCTCCACCCAACCACGGACCGGACAGCCCGCGGTGGTGATCGCCCTGGACTCTTCCGACGGCTCGGAGACGTGGCGATTCACGCCGACGGCGTTGCCGTTCATCGCCACCGTGCCGACGATCGCCGGTGGCACCGTCTACCTCGGCTTCTCCGATCAGACCGGAAGCCGCGCGCGAGCCCTGACGCTCGCCGACGGCACGCAGCGATGGGAGACCGCGGTGAACTCGCAGTTCTCCCCGCTCACATCGCTCATCTCCACCGACGAGGCGGTGGTCGCCGTGGACGCCTACGGGCAGGCCTACGCGCTGGACCCCACGACGGGCGGCCGGATCTGGGACTTCGCGCTGAACACCGTCGCCGTCCGCTCGGTGCCCGTGGTGATTGGCGTCTCGCTCCTGATCCCGACCGACGAGGGGGAGCTGGTCGCCATCGACACGCGCAGCCACGAACTGATCGCTCGTACCGCCGGAGCGGGACCTCGAGGCTATCTGGGGCCTATGGCCGTCACGTCCCAACTGGTGGTTGCCGTGAAGGGTGGACACCATCCCGGTCTCGTCGCCTTCCAGCACGACCCGGACACCCCACTCCTGTCGATCACCTCGCCGACGGTGCTGTCCATCTGGCCCATGGTGGCGAACGTCGCGATCGCCGCGCTGCCGTTGCTGCTGCTGCTCGGCCTCGCGGGCCGCTGGCTGACGGCACGTCTGGGC
>JALYMB010000199.1 GCA_030773935.1 Actinomycetota bacterium
TCGCTACACCACCTTCGAACGGGTCGACGGTGTCGGCCTCGTCGTGATCAAGCGGGACGGGGTGAAGGATCCCTTCGACCGGGACAAGGTGGCGGCCGGCATCGAGAAGTCGATCAAGAACCGGCCGATCTCCCTGGAACAGGTGGAGCGGATCGTCGATCGCGTGGAGGAGCGCCTGCGCCGGAAGGGTCCGGAGGTCACGTCCCAGCAGGTGGGGCTGGAGGTGCTCGCGAACCTCGCCAAGCTGGACCAGGTGGCGTACATGCGGTTCGCCAGCGTCTACAAGGATTTCCAGGAGATCACCGATTTCGAGCGAGAGCTGGGCGTGCTGCTCCAGAAGAAGGCTCCCGCGAAACGGCACTCCTGATCGGGCGGATCGGCCGGCGGATCGGGAAAGAGTGACAGGAGCAGCCTGCTCCCGGGATGTCCCCTGGCATCTCACAGCCGTCGACCGGTAGGCTCGCTCGCGTGGGCGCCGGCCGACGCCCGCGCTACAATATCTAGTGGGTTCGCGGCCTATCGACCGCCAGATAGTGCGGTTTGGGTCTTGACAGAGGTACACGCGGGCGGCAGAATCCCACCTCTGGAATTCCATCGGTGCAAGTCCGCGGCGGGGGTCGCGGGAAGGGGGTTCGCGTGGCGAAGCACGAGGGGGACATCCGGGTCGTCGGACGAGGGTTGCGGTTCAAGCGCTTCTTCACCAAGGAGGGGCGTCATCCGTTCGACGACGTCCAATGGGAGATCCGCGACGCCGTGATCCCCAACTTCAAGGAGGGCGGCAACGCCTTCGAGCAGCGGGACGTGGAGTTCCCCGTCACCTGGTCCCAGAACGCCACCAACATCGTGGCGCAGAAGTACTTCCGCGGAACCCTCGGCTCACCGCAGCGCGAGTCCAGCGTCCGGCAGCTCGCCGGCCGCGTGGTCGACACGATCCGGAGCTGGGGCCAGAAGGACGGCTACTTCGAGACCCAGCAGGACGCGCAGGTCTTCGCCGATGAGCTCACGCATCTGATCGTGACCCAGAAGGCGGCCTTCAACTCGCCCGTGTGGTTCAACGTCGGCGTGCCCGACACGCCGCAGCAGTGCTCGGCATGCTTCATCCTCGCGGTGGACGATCACATGTCCTCCATCCTCAATTGGTACGTGGAGGAGGGCACGATCTTCAAGGGCGGGTCCGGCTCGGGCATCAACCTGTCGAAGATCCGGTCCTCGAAGGAGTCCCTGGCAGGCGGCGGCACCGCCAGCGGCCCGGTGAGCTTCATGCGAGGCGCCGACGCCAGCGCCGGCACGATCAAATCCGGCGGCAAGACGCGCCGTGCCGCGAAGATGGTGATCCTGAACGTCGATCACCCCGACATCCGCGACTTCATCTGGTGCAAGGCCGGTGAGGAGAGGAAGGCCCGCGCGCTGCGCGACGCCGGCTTCGACATGGATCTCGACGGTAAGGACAGCGCGTCGATCCAGTACCAGAACGCCAACAACTCGGTGCGGGTCACCGACGAGTTCATGCGCGCGTTCGAACAGGACCAGGACTGGAAGCTCCGGGCCATCACCAGCGACGAGACGGTGGAGACCGTGCGCGCTCGCGAACTCATGCGCGAGATCGCCGACGCCGCCTGGCAATGCGCCGACCCGGGCATGCAGTACGACACCACGATCAACGAGTGGCACACGTGCCCGGCCTCGGGCCGGATCAACGGATCGAACCCCTGCAGCGAGTACATGCACCTGGACAACAGCGCATGCAACCTGGCATCGCTGAACCTGATGAAGTTCCTGGACGACGACGGAACGTTCGACGTGGCGAGCTTCAAGCACGCCGTGGAGGTGGCGTTCACCGCGCAGGAGATCCTGGTCGGCAACTCGAACTATCCCACCGAGAAGATCGAGAAGAACGCCAGGGCCTACCGTCAGCTCGGCCTGGGCTACGCGAACATCGGAGCTCTGCTGATGGCGCGCGGTCTGCCGTACGACTCCGACGGAGGACGCGCCTGGGCCGGGGCCATCACGGCGCTCATGACCGGCCACGCCTACCGCACCAGCGCGAAGATCGCGGCCGTGCAGGGGCCGTTCGAGGGCTACGCGCCCAACGCCGACGCCATGCTGCGGGTGATCCGCAAGCACCGCGCCGCCACCGACGAGATCGACGGCGACCTGGTGCCCGAGGGACTGCTGTCGGCAGCGAAGAACGCGTGGGACGAGGCCGTCTCGCTCGGCGAGACCCACGGATACCGCAACGCGCAGGCCTCGGTCCTTGCGCCCACCGGGACGATCGGGCTCATGATGGACTGCGACACCACGGGCATCGAACCGGATCTGGCCCTGGTGAAGACCAAGAAGCTCGTGGGCGGCGGCACGATGCAGTTCGTGAATCAGACCGTGCCGCGTGCGCTGGAACGCCTCGGGTACGACGCCGGCCAGGTCGACGACATCGTTGGCTACATCGCCGAGCACAACTCCGTGGTCGACGCGCCGCACCTGAGGGGGGAGCACTATCCGGTGTTCGACACCTCGATGGGGGCGCAGGCCATCCACTACATGGGCCACGTGCGCATGATGGCGGCCGCGCAGCCGTTCATCTCCGGTGCGATCTCCAAGACGGTGAACATGCCCGAGAGCGCCACCGTGGAAGAGGTGGAGCAGCTCTTCATGGAGTCGTGGAAACTGGGGCTGAAGGCCGTCGCGATCTACCGGGACAACTGCAAGGTGGCCCAGCCCATGTCGGCGGACAAGCGGAAGATCACCACCGCCGACACGGACCTCCAGACACTCCCGTGGTCGTCGAAGAAGCGTCTGCCGCAATCGCGGCCGGCGATCACGACGTCGTTCCAGGTGGGCGGCGCCGAGGGCTATATCACGGCGGGCTCCTATCCCGACGACGGACTCGGCGAGATCTTCCTGAAGGCATCGAAGCAGGGCTCAACGCTGTCGGGGATCCTGGACGCGTTCTCGATCGCGGTCTCCGTCGGGCTCCAGTACGGTGTGCCGCTCGAGGACTACGCCTCGAAGTTCATCAACATGAAGTTCGAACCGTCCGGCCTGACGAACGACCCCGACATCCGATTCGCCTCGTCGATCGTCGACTACGTGTTCCGGCGCCTGGCCATGGATCACCTGCCGGAGGCCAAGCGCGAGGTGCTGGGGATCCGCTCCGTGGATGAGCGCAGGGAGACCGCGAAGGCCGACGCCGTGGAGAAGGCCGGCGGCGCTCCACAGGAGGCGGCCGTCGTCGCGTCACCGCAGCTGTTGGGGCCGGCCGAAGCCCCCACGGGCAAGGCCAACGACGCGCCGCTCTGCTACTCGTGCGGATCGAAGATGCAGCCGGCCGGCTCCTGCTACGTCTGCTCGAGCTGCGGCAGCACCAGCGGCTGCTCGTAGCCCCGGTTGACGGCCGAGTCGGTGCGTCCGCTACTGTTCCGCCCATGGGCGAGGGGTTCGAGCTGATCGGGATCCACCATGTGCAACTGGCGATGCCCGACGGCGAGGACGCCGACGCGGTGGCCTTCTACGCCGACACGCTGGGCCTCATCCAGGTGCCGAGGCCCGAGGCCCTCTCGCCTCGAGGTGGCGTGTGGTTCGTCTCCGGCGACCTGGAGGTCCACCTGGGCGTGGAGGACCAGTTCCGTCCCGCCGTGAAGGCTCACCCCGCGATCCTGGTGAAGGGCCTGGGGAAGATCCGGACCAGGATCGAGGACGCCGGCTACAAGATCTCCGACACGGTGCAGATCGAGGGCTTCGACCGCGTCTACGTCCGCGATCCCTTCGGCAACCGACTGGAGCTGATTGAGGCCCTGTGACCGCCTGGCGCATCGTCGGCGTGCACCACGTGCAGCTCGCGATGCCCGCCGGGCAGGAGGGCGTTGCAGAGGGCTTCTACGCGGGCGCGCTGGGCATGGAGCGGATCCCCAAACCCGCGCACCTCGCGGCCCGCGGGGGCTGCTGGTTCCGGGCCGGCGGCCTGGAGCTCCACCTCGGTGTCGAGGAGGGCTTCCGCGCCTCCGCGAAGGCGCATCCGGCTCTGCGCGTGGACGGTCTGGCGGCGCTCCGGCGGTCGCTGGACGCCACGGGCGCCGAGGTCGTGGAGGACACCCAGCTCGCCGGCCACGACCGGTGCTACGTCCGGGACCCGTTCGGCAACCGCCTCGAGCTGATCGAGGAGCGCTCCGCGTGAAGTTGCCGTTCCGGAAGCTCCGCGAGCGCGTCGAGCTCCCCGCCGCCGCCCATCCCGGCGACGCCGGGCTGGATCTGCGCGCGGCCGAGCCCGCGAAGGTGGCGCCGGGGGAGCGGGCCATGATTCCCACCGGCTTGGCCGTGGCGATCCCCGACGGCCACGCTGGCCTCGTGCTGCCGCGCTCGGGCCTGGCGTCGAAGCAGGGCCTGACCCTGGCCAACGCCCCCGGCCTGATCGACGCCGGCTACCGAGGCGAGGTGATCGTGGCGGTGGTGAACCTGGACCGCGAACACGCCGTGGTGATCGAGGCCGGCGACCGCATCGCCCAGCTCGTTGTGGTGGCGCTGCCCGTGGTCTCGCCCGTCCTTGTCGAGGAGCTTCCGGCGTCGCAGCGCGGCGAAGGAGGGTTCGGGTCGTCGGGAACCGGGTGACCACGCGACGGCGGAGGGGCCGGTTGAAGGGCCGTGCGGGACCGCCTACCATGGATGGACACCACGCGGACGTGGCTCAGTTGGTAGAGCACCACCTTGCCAAGGTGGGGGTCGCGGGTTCGAATCCCGTCGTCCGCTCCACAAGAAGATCCACGTGAGGGGCCGAGAGGC
>JALYMB010000200.1 GCA_030773935.1 Actinomycetota bacterium
ACACAACGCGGTCGATCAGCGCGATCCACAGCGGCACGAGCGCGATGATCAACGCCATGACGCCCGTCGGCACCCCGAGATCCTCGGCCGTCGCGACCAGCGCGTTGCCGCCGAACATGAGCAGCACGCCGACGACGGCCGCGCCCGCCCACTCGCGCGGCTGCGGCCGCCGCCAGCCGCCACGGGCCCGGCTGAGCGCCATCAGGACGGCGCCCGCCACCAGGAACCGGACCGCCGGTCCCACCAGCGGCGGGATCGTCTGGTTCGCCCGGTCGATCGCGAGGTAGGTCGTGCCCCAGAAGAAGTAGACCGTGACGAGACCGGTCCAGATCTTGGCGGAGCTGGGGCCCCGGGCCCCATCGGCAGGCATCCGTCGATGATAGGTGCGGCCGTCGCCCGCGCCCGACGCCGTCTTCGCTTCCATGCACGGAACAACGCCGGCGAGGGCCCGCGGTGTGAAATGGCAGCGCGGTAAGCTCACCCGTCATGGCTACCTACGAGACCGTCATCGGGCTGGAGTGCCACGTGGAGCTCGCCACGCAGACCAAGATGTTCTGCGGATGCCGGGTCGAGTTCGGCGCCGAGCCCAACACGAACGTCTGCCCGGTGTGCCTGGGCCACCCCGGCTCCCTCCCCGTCCCCAACGAGAAGGCTATCGAATCGATCGTGAAGATCGGCCTTGCCTTCGGTTCCGACATCGCGCCGCACTCGGTCTTCGCCCGCAAGAACTACTTCTATCCCGACATGCCGAAGAACTACCAGATCAGCCAGTTCGACCTTCCCACGTGCGTGGGTGGTCACCTCGACGTGGAACGGCCCGACGGCATCACGAGCCGGGTCGGCATCACGCGCGTGCACATGGAGGAGGACACCGGCAAGACCACCCATAAGAGCGCGAGCGGCCGGATCCACGACGCCGACTCTGCGTTGATCGACTTCAACCGCGCGGGAACGCCGTTGGTCGAGTGCGTGAGCGAGCCCGACATGCGCTCTCCCGAGGAGGCCGGGGCCTACCTCCGAACGCTCCGCGCGACGCTCGAGTCGCTCGACGTGAGCGACGTCCGCATGGAGGAGGGGTCCCTGCGCTGCGACGCGAACGTCTCGCTGCGTCCCGAGGGCGCCGCGGAGCTCGGCACGAAGGTCGAGATCAAGAATATGAACTCGGTCCGTTCACTGGAGCGCGCGATCACGTACGAGATCGAACGGCAGACGAAGGCGCTGGATGCCGGCGAGCCCATCGTGCAGGAGACGCGCCACTGGAACGAGGACGCCGGCGCCACCGCGAGCATGCGCTCGAAGGAGGAGGCGTTCGACTACCGCTACTTCCCCGAGCCCGACATCCCCGCGCTGGATCCCGAGCCCGCCTGGATCGAGGCGATCCGCGCCACGGTGCCCGAGTTGCCCGCCGCCCGCCGAGCCCGCTACGAGGCCGATCTCGGTTTGAAGCCCGAGGTCGCGCGCGTGCTCGTGGCCGACCGCTGGTCCATCGATGCGTTCGAGGAGGCGGTGAGCACGGGCTCGGATCCTGCCGTTGTAGCGAGCTGGATCATTCAGGACGTCGCGGCTCTTCGGAACGCCCGCGGTGAGGGACGCCTCACCGCCGGGCACATCTCGGAACTCGTGCGTCTCATCAACGACGACGTCATCTCTGGAGCTGCCGCCAAGCAGGCGCTGGAAGCGGCATTCGACAGCGGCGACCCGATCGAGACGATCGTCCAGGAGCTCGGGCTGAAGCAGGTCTCCGATATCGGCGCGCTGGCGGCGATCGCCGACGATGTCATCGGAGCCCACCCCGACGCCGTGGAGAAGTTCCGGGGCGGCAACGAGGGCGTGTTGGCGTTCCTGGTCGGCCAGGTCATGAAGGCATCGGGCGGCTCCGCGAACCCCAAGCTCGCCCGGGAGATCCTGCGCGAGCGCCTGAAGGGCTAGCGCCGGAGCCCGACGTGCGCGTCGATCAACCCAGACCTCCGCGATACCCCTGGTGGCAGCTGGTCCTGCTGGGGCTGGCCGGCCTCGCAGAGTCGGCCGTCTGGCCGCTGCGTCGGATGTGGCGGAGCGACCGGCCTCTGGATGCCTATGCGCTCGCGCATTTCACCAGCGCCGCCGGCGACGCGCTGATCGCGATCGCGCTGGCCGACTCCATCTTCTTCTCCCTTCCCGTCGACGAGGCGAAGGTCAAGGTGGCTCTGTACCTCGGGCTCACCATGCTGCCTCTCGCGCTTGCGGGGCCGCTGCTGGTGGTGCCGCTGGACCGAGCTGGCCCGCGCCGCGCGATCTCCCTGGCCGCCGCGCTCGTGCGCGCCGTCGTGGCGGTGGTGGCGGCCCCCCGCGTGGACTCGCTGCTGCTCTTCCCGCTCGCGCTCGCGCTGCTCGTCGCCTCCAAGGTGCACGCCATCACCAAGAACGGCCTCACGATGGCCTACGCCGATCCCGCCGAGGGCCTGATGCGGGCGAACGCCCGGCTCGGCCGGGTCGCGGTCGGTGGAGCGATCTGGGCGGTCCCGTTCGGGTTCGCGTTGCTGCGCTTGTTCGGTGCCGCGGGCCCGATGTACCTCGCCGGGGCCGTCTACGCGGCGTCGGCGGCGTTGACGCTGCGGCTCCATCGGCCCCGCACGGGAGGGGAGCCTCGACCCGTCGGACCGCGCGGCCGCATGCATGCCCTCACACTGCCCGCGATCGGGGCGGTCGGCATGCGGTCGGCCAGCGGGTTCCTGTTGTTCCTGATGGCGTTCAGCCTGCGACGCGGCGGCCAGCCGTCGTGGTGGTTCGCCGTGCTGGCGGGCTCCGCCGTCGCCGGCGGCTTCCTTGCCGATCTCGTGGCCCCTCGGTTCCCGCGTTCGGTGCGCGAGGAAGCCATGGTGGTGTCGTGCGTCCTTGGCGCCGGTCTGTGTGCGGGCGTGGCGTTCGAGTGGTACGCGCTTCCGGTGCTGGCGATCTTCGCGGTGGTCGCCGGCGCCGCGACCGAGCTCGGCCGGTTGGCGTTCCAGAGCCTGATGCAGCGCAACGCGCCGGAGGGGGCCCTGGGTCGGGTGTTCGTGCGCTACGAGGTCCTGTTCCAGCTCGCCTGGGTGGCCGGGGCGTTCCTGCCCGCCGTCCTGCCGATCGAATTCCGCAGCGGCATCCTGATCCTCGCGGGCTTCTACCTGATCCTGGCCGGCGTGTACTACGTCCGGCAGCGGCGCGGGCCAGTGCCCGTGGAGGGCGAGCGCCGGCCGTAAGCTGGTGGCGAGGCCGCGCCCACAGGCGCTCGACCACACGAGGGGGAAGCATGGCGGAGTTCACGACGGTCGGCCGCGCCGACGAGGTCGCCGAGGGTCAGATCAAGGCCTACGAGGTCGCCGGCCAGCAGGTCGCGGTCACGCGGATCGAGGGAACGTTGCACGCCTTCAGCGATACCTGCACGCACAGGGGCTGCTCGCTCGCGACCGGGGAGACGCTCGGCACTGCGATCGAATGTGAGTGTCACGGCAGCGTGTTCGACATGACCTCGGGCGCCGTGATGGAGGGGCCCGCCACCGAGCCGGTCGCCACCTTCGGCGTCCGCGACGACGGCGGAGCGTTGCAGATCGAGGCATGAGGTGGCCGACACGGTCGTGATCGTCGGCGCAAGCCTGGCGGGCGGCACCGCCGCCGGCGCGCTGCGCGAGGAGGGGTACGAGGGTCGCCTGGTCCTGATCGGAGACGAGGATCTCCAGCCCTACGAGCGGCCGCCGCTGTCGAAGGAGGTGCTCCGGGGCGAGCAGCCCGTGGAGTCCGCCTTCCTGCGGCCCGCGGGCTGGTGGGAGGAGCAGGGGATCGAGGTTCGCTTCGCCACACGCGCCGATCGGTTGGACGCGGGAGAGCGCGCGGTCGTCCTCGCCGACGGGGAGCGGATCGCCTTCGATCGGGCGATCGTGACGACCGGCGGCGGGAACCGTCGACTGTCGGTCCCGGGAGTTGAGCTCGACGGCGTGTTCGATCTGCGTCACGTCCAGGACGCGGAACGGATCCGTGAGGCCGCCCGCGCAGGCGGACGCGCAGTATTGGTGGGGATGGGGTTCATCGGGGCGGAGGTCGCGGCGTCGCTGCGGCAGCTGGGCGTCGACGTCACAGTGGTCGAGGTCTTCGAGACCGCGTTGTACCGGGTCCTCGGCGCCGAGATCGGACGCACGATCGAGGCCATGCACCGAGACCACGGGGTGGACATGGTGTTCAACGACACGGTGGAACGCTTCGAGGGCGGCGGCCGCGTCGAACGCGTCGTGACCGAGCACGGCCGCTCGATCGAGTGCTCGTTCGCCGTGGTGGGCGTCGGCACCTATCCCGCCGCCGACGTGATGCAGGGAAGAGGGATCGGCGCGAACGGTGGTATCGAGGTGGATGCGCAGCTGCAGACGGCGATGCCGGGAGTGTTCGCCGCAGGCGATGTGGCCAGCCACGACCACCCGGTGTTCGGCCGGATCCGCGTGGAGCACTACGACAACGCGGTGAAGATGGGGCAGAGCGCGGCGCGCAACGTCCTCGGACGGGCGGAGGCCTTCGACGATCCGCACTGGTTCTGGTCCGATCAGTACGACACGAACCTCCAGATGTCCGGCTACGCGCCGACGTGGGATCGGATGGTGGTGCGCGGATCGCTGGCCGCTCGCAGCTACTGCGCGTTCCTTCTCCAGAGCGGCCGCCTGCGTTCGGCGGTCAGCATGGACTGGAAGCGCGACGTCCGCCGCTCCTTCGAGCTGATCCGCTCCCAGGTGCTGGTCGACGAGAAGGCGCTTGCCGACCCCGACGTCGACCTTCGCACCCTGGTCCCCGCCGGGAAGGAGGCCTGATGTTCAGCCCGGTCACCGGCCACCCGACCTGCGATCTCGCAACGCAGCGACGCATCGCGGAGGCCCGCCGTGACGCCGTCGCCCGGTCGGTCGACCGGAACCGCGGGCACCGGTCTCTGCTGGATCGCGTCCTGGGACGTGAGCCCGGGGAGCGGCCACGGCAGATCCTGGTGGAGGATCTGAAGCCCCAGCACGAGGACGTGTGGAAGTCGCTCCGGTTCTGATCCGATCGTTGCGGAACGTTTCCGAAGATCAGTCGGTGGTGAGATGGCGCTGCAGCTCCTCGGGGGAGCCCTCGGCCTCGATCTGGCCGTCCCGGAACAGGACCACGCGGTTCGCGAACTTCAGCGCCTCCGGGTTGTGGGTGGCGGCCAGCACCGCACCGCCGCGGCGGATCACCTCCCAGAGGGCCTCGAGGATCACGTCCGCGTTCTCCGTGTCGACCTCGGCGATCGGCTCGTCCGCCAGGACGACCTCGGGTTCGGCGATCAGCGCACGGGCCACCGCCACCCGCTGCTGCTGTCCGGCGGAGAGCTCGAACGTCCGGTTGTCCACCCGGTCGGCGAGGCCGAGGCGCGTGAGCCAATGCAGCGAGCGATCGCGCGCATCGTCCAAGGGGACGCCCGCCACCCGCAGCGGCAGCTCCACGTTCTCCGCGGCGGACAGGGTGGGCAACAGCCCGAAGCTCTGAAACACGATCCCCATGCCGCTTCGACGAAGCGAGAACGTCTCCTCTCGGCTCATCCCGAAGACGTCGCGGCCCTTCCACGTGACCGTGCCTTCGTCCGGCCGGTCCAGTCCCGACAGGACGCCGATGAATGTGGTCTTGCCCGACCCCGACGGCCCCATGAACGCGACGAAGTCCTTCGGTGCCACGCTCAGAGAGACCCCACGCACGGCCACCACGCCGTTGGGGCCACGGTAACGGCGGACCACCCCCAGTGCGTCGAGCAACGGCTCAGGCATGACCGGTGTCGCTCCTTCGCCGCAGGCGGACCTCGCC
>JALYMB010000201.1 GCA_030773935.1 Actinomycetota bacterium
GCCGAGGATGCCGTCGAGTTGGTCCGCCAGGCAGGCGGCGGCCGCATCGCGGAGACGGAGGCCGCCGAGATCGCCGCGAGAGCCGGCGGCAATCCCTTCTTCATCGTCGAGACGACGGGGATGCTCCTTCGGCCGGACGGCGCGCCGTCCCTGCCGCAGGGCCAGAGCCTGCCTCCCACCGTGCAGGCCGTGGTGGCCGCTCGGCTCGACGCGCTGCAGCCCTCGCTCCGCGACCTCGCGCGACGCGCCTCCGTCTTCCTGTACTCGTTCGGCCCGCGGGACCTTGCACCCATGTCGGACGGCTCGGTCGACGACCTGCGCGAGCTGGAGGAATCGGAGATCCTGGTTCGGGACGAGGGGGTTCGCTCGACCCCGCATTGGCGGTTCCGTCACGAGATGCTCCGCGACGTCGCCTACGCGAGCCTGCCCAAACGCGAGCGTCAGCGGCTGCACGAGCTGATCGCCGGCGACCTCCTCGTTGCCGGGCGTCGCTCCTACGCCGCCGATCATCTCGAGCGCGCCGCGCAGGCATCCCTGGACCTCGACCCCGGCGACCGGGAGCTCCCCGAACGCGCCACCGACGAGCTGGCGGCCGCGGGAGATCGAGCGCGGCGGCGGATGGAGAGCCGATCCGCGATCGACTACTACGAACGGGCGCTCACGATGGTGGGCGAGCAGGACCGATGGGGCGTGCGGGAGGCCCGGGTTCTGGCGGGCATGGGCGAGGCCAGGTACTGGCTCGGCGAGTACCCGGCGGCGACGGAGCTTCTCGACCGCGCGGTGACGCTCGGCTCGCGGCTCGGCGACCTGTGGACCCTGGCGCTGGCGCAGCGGTTCCTGGGCGACATCGCGATCAACGTCGAGGCCGATCTGGAGAAGGCGCAGGAGCTGCTGCGCCGCTCGCTCGAGGCGGCCGAGGAGATCGACGAGCCGTGGGCGATCGCCAGGACGCTCCTGTTCGCGGGGTGGGTGCCCTGGACCCGGGACCGGTACGCGGAGGCGGAGACGGTGTGGCGGCGGGCACTCGCCCTGGCCGAGGCCCACGACGACCGGTGGTCCCGGGTGCGCGCGCTCACGTCGCTCTCCATCAACGGCGCCGACATGGGGAACTACGACGAGGCCACCCGTCTGATCGACGAGGCCCGCGCGCTGGCCGACGAGATGGGGGATCAATTCAGCGTCGCCGTCACCACCGTGCAGCGTGGGCGGCTGCATCACGAGCAGGGCCTGTTCGAGGAGTCGATCCCGTGCTTCGATCGCGGCGTGTCGATCTTCACCGAGCTCGGGGCGCGCTGGGAGCTCGGCGACGCGCTCGCCGCGCGAGGGATCGCGGAGCGGGAGCTCGGCCGGCTGGATGAGGCCGAGGCCGACCTGCGTCAGGCGGTGCACATCTCCGACGAGCTCGGCGAGCGTCAGCTCGCCGGCTGGACGTGGCGGGCGCTCGCCAGCGTGGCGGAGCGACGTGGGGACCACGCGAAGGCCGCCGAGCGGTACCGGCGCGCCGAGGAGGAGGACGCCCGCCGCCCCAGGTAGAGCGCGGCATCGGACGGACACCCTTCGACTCATTGACGGGCACGCGATCGCGCCCTAGTGTCCGCGTCGCATCGGTGCGGGCCCCCGGCGCCTGCTTCGCCCCCGATCGCAGCACATGCGCCAGATCCGCCTGCGGCGCCTCGATGCGACCCGCGACTGGAGAGCAGACGGAACCGATGACGACCCGCTCACGCAGGATCCGATCGTCCGGCAGGCGATGCAGGGATCTCGCCGGCGTCGTCGTCGCGATCGCCGCGTTGGGGTTGCCGGCCTCCCAGACCCCGGCCGTCGCCGCTCAGCCGGGACACTCGTTCCCCCACCACGCCCTGCCGGCGGTCGTCCCACGGTCGTTCAACGGTGACGTCCGCGATCTGTCGCCGGTTCCGTCGGCTCCGCTCGACGAGCCGGAGATGGATGAGCCGGCGCCCTCGAAGGCGCCCGCGGGCGACCCCGCGTCCGTCACCGCCGCACCGAACATGCCCGCGCCGGCGCAGACGTTCGCCGGGCTGAGCCACGACGGAGCATGCACGGGCGGGACGTGCGGCGCGGGGTACCCGCCCGACACCGTCGGCGACGTGGGACCGAACCACTACGTCGAGGCCGTGAACACGGCCGTCGGCATCTACGGCAAGACGGGCACGGAACTGGCGGCGTTCACGTTCAACTCCCTGTGGAGCGGAGCCGGCACCGGCACCGCCTGCGACACCGCCAATCGCGGTGACCCTACGGTCGTCTACGACCCCATCGGGAATCGCTGGTTCGTCGCGGACTTCGCCTTCGCCAGCGTCTCCGCCGCGCCGTACTACGAATGCGTCGCGGTCTCCAAGACCGGCAACCCGGTGACGGGGGGCTGGTGGCTGTACGCGATCCAAACCGACGACGCGTCGCATCCCTACCTCCCGGACTACCCGAAGATGGCGATCTGGCCCGACGGGCTGTACATGACCGCCAACATGTTCGACTGCCGTGTCAGCTGCTCTTACAGGGAGGTGCGGATCTGGGCCTTCAACCGGGTGGACCTGGAGGCCGGCACGTTCCGGGGCATCGTGGTCGACATAGGTTCAGCGACCTACTACTCGATGCTCCCCAGCAACCTGCGGGGCGCCTCCCCGCCGGCGGGAGCGCCCAACTATCTGGTCTCCGAGAGCCAGTCTGGCTTCGCCTTCCAGGTGTTCAAGTTCCACGTCGATTGGGCGAACCCCGGGTCGAGCACCTTCACCGGGCCGACCACCGTCTCGCAGACCTCCTACGCGTTCGCACAAGGCGATCTGGTGCCGCAGCCGGGGACGACGACGAAGCTCGACTCGCTCGAGGACCGTCTCATGATGCAGGCGCAGTACCGGAACATCTCCGGCACCGAGTCCCTGTGGGTGTCCCACACGGTCGGCAACGGGCCCACCGGCGTGCAGTGGGCGCAGATCAACGTCACGGGCGGTACGGTCAGGACCACACCGGTCCAGCAGCAGATCTGGACCAACGTGAACGGCGACGGCGTCTCCCGCTGGATGCCGAGCCTCGCGGTGGATCACGTCGGGAACATGGCGCTCGGCTACAGCGCGTCCTCGGGCTCCGTCTTCCCATCGATCCGGTACGCGGGACGTCTGGCGACCGACACGCCGAACACCCTCGGTCAGGGCGAGGCGACCCTGTTCGCAGGCACGGGCTCGCAGGTCTTCAACTGCGGCGGCGCAGCGTGTCACCGCTGGGGCGACTACACGTCCATGAGCGTCGATCCCCAGGACGACTGCACGTTCTGGTACGTGGGCGAGTACTACACGACCACCGGAAGCGCCAACTGGCGCACCAGGATCGGGTCGTTCACGTTCCCGTCGTGCTCGTCTCCGGGTGGATCCGCCAACCTCTCGATCACGAAGACCGATGCTCCGGACCCCGTTCGCGCGGATTCTCCCCTCACGTACACCCTCACGGTGGCCAACGCGGGGGCCTCGGGCGCGACCAGCGTCGTGGTGACCGACACCCTTCCGGCCAACGTCATGTTCGGATCCGCGATCCCGAGTCAGGGCTCCTGCGGTGGAACCACGACGGTGTCGTGTGATCTCGGCAGCATCGCGAACGGGGGGAACGCCACCGTGGCGATCTCCATCACGCCGATCGCGCCGGGGACGATCAGCAACACCGCCTCGGTGTCGGCGACCGAGTCCGATCCCAACCCGGCCAACAACTCGGCGTCGCAGTCGACGACCGTGAAGGCGCAGGCCAAGACCAAGTACGTCGCGGTCACCGATCCGGGGTTCACTCCTCTGAACCTGGCTGTGCAACAGGGGACGACGGTCCAGTGGAACTTCTTCGGTCCGAGCTCCAACAGCGTCAGCGACGCCACCGGCATGGGACTGTTCAGCTCCGGACCCCAGCCCCCGGTCTCCTATCTCCGGTACACCTACGCCGCAGCCGGTCAGTACGCCGTGGTGGACGCGCTCCAGGACACGTCGACGGTGAAGGTGGCGCTGATCGTCGCGCCCGCCTCCGGAACCGTGGCGACGCCGTTCACCGTCACCTGGTCGTCCACCACCGCTCCCAGTGGGCTCGTCTTCGATGTGCAGGTCCGGCGTCCGGGGACGAGCACATGGGCGAACTGGCGGACCGCTCAGACGGGCAGCGGCGCCGTGTTCACGCCCGACGCGGGGACCGGCACGTACAGGTTCCGTGCGCGAATGCGGAGGACGGCCGGAGGTTCTGCGGTGTACTCGGCCGCCAAGTCGATCACCGTCGGCTGACCCGGATCACGGACGGCCCGGAACGGGTGCGTCAGACCGTCATTCCGCGAAGCACTGGATCTGTTGCTCGACCCCGGACACGTCGTCGCCCGAGTCCGCGTCCCAGATGTCGTTCCCTGGACCGCCGCGGATGACGTCGCCGCCCGACCCGTCGAGCGTGGCCAGACAGGAGTCGTGACCCAGTCCGCCGTTGACCGAGTCGATGCCGTCGAAGTCGGTCAGATGGTCCGAACCGGGGCCGCCGATCCAGCTGTCTCTCCCGCGCGAGGTGACGCCGCTGTAGTCTGCGCCGCCACCGCCGTTGGAGAAGTCGGCGCCCAGTCCGGCCGACATGAAGTCGCTTCCCGCACCGCCGTACAGACGATCGTTGCCCGGCCCGCCGAGGAGCGTGTCGTTCCCCGCGCCTCCGCGGAGCACGTCGTTCGCCTCGTGTCCGTTGAGCCTGTCGTTCCCACCCAGCCCGCAGATGACGTCCCTGCCCTCCGTTCCCTGCAGCACGTCATCGCCGCTCGTTCCGGTGATGGTGCATGCCGCCCCTGCCAGCACACCGACAGGTGCTACGGCACCGAGCCCCACGGTCAACAGTGCGAGGGCAGCCGATCTCAGTATCGTCCTCAGCGTCATCGCGGATCTCCCTTCTGGGCGAGACACGCACGCTGGCACATCACTCCGACAGCGTCAAAGCGCGAGGTGGCGCGCCACCCGCCCGTGTGAACCCCGGGTACCATCGCCAGCAGACGAGGAAGCGGGGCATGGGATGGGAGCAGACGATGGGGGCGGAGGAACGGCAGGGTTCGGTCTCCCGCCGCCGGTTCCTGACGCGTGCCGTGCTCGCCGGGGCCGCAGGCCTCTCGATCCCCGCCGTGCTTTGGGCCTCGCGCCCGGACGCGCGCTCGGCCGCGCGACCGTCCGGCTCCGGGGCTCCAGCGTCCTCCGGCCCGCAGCCATCCGGCGTCGGTGCTCCGACGTTCACCTGGGAAGGACAGGCCCTCACGGGCACCTTCACGTTCGCGAACTGGCCGTACTACATCGATCGAAAGCAGGGCAACGTGCATCCTTCGTTGGACACGTTCACGAGCGAGACCTCGATCGACGTGGTGTACCGGCGGCCGATCCGGGGGAACGCGCGCTTCCTGGAAAAGATCCGCCCCGCGCTCGAGGCCGGTACGCCCACCGGCTTCGACCTCATCGTGATGACGAACGGTCCCGAGCTATCGACCCTGATACGCGAGGGATGGCTCGTCCCACTCGCCCACGACCTGCTGCCGACCTTCGACCTGCACGCTGCGGAGTTCGTGCGGGATCCGCCGTTCGACCCGGGGAACCGGTTCACCGCCGCCTGGCAGTCGGGACTCACGGGTCTGGCGTACCGCCCGGAGGCCGTGGCCGCCCTGGGCCGCGCACCCCGGAGCGTCCAGGACCTCTGGCACCCGGCCCTGGAGGGGCGCGTCGGCATGATGGACGACCTGCTGGACCTGGGCAGCGTGGCGCTGCTCTCGAACGGGGTGGATCCGCCGTCGTCGACGCCCGCCGATTGGACGAGCGCCTCGCTCCGCCTGATGGATCAGCAGGATGCGGGCATCGTGCGCGGCTATTACGACCAGGGCTACGTGGGTGCGCTGAGGCGCGGCGATGTCTGGCTCTGCCAGGCCTGGTCCGGCGACATCTTCCAGCTCAACGCCACGGGCTTCCCTGAGCTCCGGTTCGTGGTGCCGGAGGAAGGTGCCGTGCTGTGGACCGACAACATGGCGATCCCCGCGAACGCGGAGCATCCGCTGGATGCCCTTACGTACATGGACTTCGTGTACCGTCCGCAGATCGCGGCGACGATCGCCGACTGGGTTGGCTACATCTCCCCGGTGCCGGCGGCGGAGCAGATCGTGCGCGATCAGCTGCGGGACCCCGCCGTGGCAAGCAGCCCTCTGGTGTTCCCGCGCGATCGCGCACTGGGCCCGGCCGGGGGTTTCACGTCGTACTACGCGTTCAAGAACGAGCTCGAGGAGCAGGAGTGGGATCGGCTCTTCGGGCCGATCGCGAACCCGGCAACGGCGTCGACGTAGCCTCCTGCGGGATCGAGGGCAGCCGCACCCGGAACGACGCTCCGCCGCCCTCCCGGTCCTGAACCCACGCGCTCCCCCCGTGAAGTTCCGCGAACCGCGCGACGAGCGACAATCCGATGCCCGCACCGGGCGACGGGTGGTCGCCGGGCCCCTGGCGGAACGGTTCGAAGATGGCTTTGCGCACGTCGTCGGGCACTCCGGGCCCGTCGTCCTCGACGACGATCTGGATCCCGCCCGCCTCCTCGATCACGCTGACCCAGATCACGCTCTCGTCGGGTGTGTGCTTGGCCGCGTTCACCAGGAGGTTCTCGACGATGCGCTCGACCTTGGCCGGGTCGATCCCCGCGAAGATCGGGTCCGCATGCAGTCGAACATCTCGTTCGGTGAGGAAATCTGCCTCGGCGACGGCGCGGCGGACGAGCTGACCCACATCCGTCAGCTCGGGGGAGGCCTCGACGACACCCCGCTTGAGGCGTTCCAGGTCGAGGAGGTTGGAGAGCATCCGTTCGAGCTTCCGCGCGTTGACGGCCAGGCGACGCCGGAGATCTCTTCCTTCGTTCGGGGACAGTGTCAGATCCTCGCGATCGAGGGTGAGCGCGATCCCGAGGACGACCGCAAGGGGGGTCCGCAGATCGTGGGAGACGGCCTGGAGGAACGTGTTCTTCATCTCGTCGAGCACCCGCAGGCGGTCGGCCGCCTCTCGCTCGCTGTCCAGCGCCTTCTGCACGTCGGCCTCGGCCCGCTTGCGCTCCGTGATGTCGCGGATGTAGCCGGTGAACAGATCGGCGCCGGGCAGATCGACCTTCGAGATGGCGAGCTCCACCGGGAACTCCGTGCCGTCCGACCGCATGGCCGTCATCTCGATCCGTCTGCCCAGGATGGGGGCGTCTCCCGACGCGAGGTAGCGCGCCAGTCCGTCTCGATGCCGCTGGCGCAGGAGCGGGGGGATGATGAGCTCAGCGAGCTCGCGGCCGACGGCCTCCTCCCTGGAATAGCCGAAGGTGCGCTCTGCCGCGGGGCTGAACTCCTCCACCATGCCCCTTCCGTCCATCACTACCACGCCGTCGAGGGCGGACTGAAGGATCGCGCTCTTCCGCGCCTCGCTGTCTCGGGCCCTCGAGGCCGCCTCGCGCTCACGCCCGAGCAGGCGGGCGTTCTCGATGGCCACGGCCGCGTGGGAGCCGAGCACCTCGAGGAGGCGGAGGTCGTGGCCATCGAACTGATCGAGCCCGCCCTTCGACAGCACCAGTACGCCGATCATCCGCCGCCCGCTCGTCAGCGGAACCGCCAGGATCGACTCGTCGAGTTCCTCGGTATCGGGTATCAACGTCGCGAAAGGGTCGTGCGTGGCGTCGGGTGTGTAGTAGGACCGCGCCGTCTCCGCGACGTGTCCGGTCAGTCCCCGACCCACCTGCGTGATCAGCGCCTGGACGGTCTCCTCCCGGTACTCGGAGAGCTCACCTCGGAACGCGATCGGGTACAGGGTGTGTCCGTCCGGTTGAAGCACGAAGACCCGGCAGCTGTGGTACTCGACGATCGTCCGGAGCTCCGCCGTGATCGCCCGCCCGATCTCGCGGACGTCGTTCAATCCGTTGAGCCGCGCGGCGAGGCTGTGCAGCATGTTGAGCTGGTCCAAGGATCGAAGCTCATCGCCACCGTCCGATGGTTCTCGCCGGCCCATGCTCGCGGCGGCGTCGTTCAGTCTCGACTTCGACATCGGCCACCCTTCGGACGGCCCCACAGACCGACGGCCCGGGGACCTGATCCATTCCATCGCCTCGTTCGACCTATCGGTCGACAGGGGCCTCGCCTTCACCCGGCGGCCCTGTTGCGTCCTCTTCGACAGGAACAGGCGCGGGATGGCCCCGGAGGGGAGGCCTAGCCTCCCGCCGTTGGGGCGGGGACGTCCCCTCCGTCGGTCGTGGTTGCCGAGGCAACGTCGGAGGGCGCCGAGTCACCACCGCCGTTCGTGGCGAAGACGCGGTAGTAGAAGGTCGTGCCGGAGGGCAGCCCCGCGTCGCTGTAGCTGGTGACGTCCTGACCCGTGGTGGCGATGGCGAT